>NZ_AOHM01000012.1:0-58819 GCF_000510895.2 Pseudomonas sp. FH1 | reverse complement strand
GGCAACGGCCATGGCTTCCACATGGCCGATCAGTTCGCGGGCCATGTCCGTGGGGAGCAAGCCTTGGGGCGAACGAATAAACAGACTGACGCCCACACTCTGTTCCAGCGCCTCGATGCGCCGTCGCGCGGTGGCCTGGGCGATGCCGAGCAAGCGTGCCGCACCCGACAGGCTGCCGGTGCGTAACACAGCCAGGAAAGCGCGCTGGGTTTCCCATTGAAGTTGAGGGGCGTTCATACATTTCCTGTGAGCCGGTGGGCCATTTTGGCGAATGTTCTTTGGGTTGCCACTGGGGCAAGCTGGCGAGCATACCCGATGGGCCTTGCGCCCACGCTCACAGGAAAGGACTGGACGTCGATGATATTCACTGGCCAATGCCGCTGCGCCGCTGTCACCTATCAGTTAGAGCTGCCGACGCTACCTGCCATCTATGCCTGTCACTGCCGCCGTTGCCAGACCTGGAGCGGCAGCGCATTCGCTCTGCACGCACTGCTGCCGGCGGACGCCTTGACTGTCGAGGGGCCACTGACCGAGTACGCCTACGACATGGACGGCCAACACTCGACTCACCAGTTGTGCGCGCGGTGCCATACGCGTATCAGCAACACCACCAGCGCCGCGCCGGGCCTGCGGGTTTTGCGGGTCGGCACGTTACACGACAGTCCCGCCCTGGCACCGGTCGCGCATATCTGGGTCAGCCGTAAACAGCCATGGCTGCTGTTGCCGGACGGCGTGCCATGCTGGCCGCAGAGCCCGACACCCGAGGCATTCGCCTTGGCGCTGCAGGATTAACTTGCCCCACGCCTCGGATACTCTCAACTGCCACGACGTGTCGTTCCCCCATTGACGATGCAAGGGTTTTCCCGATTCCGCCAAAAAAACGTTTGGGCTAAAATACTTATCGCGCATTAAAAATTTGCACTAGCATATGTGTACGCCCGTGCAAACATCCCCGCAATAACCGCACAACACCCTTTTCCTTTCTGAAAAAGAAACTGACGAATGTTAAAATTTGTCACGTTTTACCGTATTCAATTCGATTAGTATCTAAACGCTAGCAGCGATTGAACTGACGGCCTTGCATGCTGGAAAAGGGAGTAGGTGATGCAGTTTTCTAATGTCCTCGCTATTGCACGGACTCAATCTAAATCGGAGGACTTTCGGGAGCTGATAGTTCGCACTGTAGCGGATGATTTGAAAGTCGATACACGTTACTACGAACAACTAATTGACACCCAGGAAAGTCACGCAGACTACCGCGCGATCATTATAGAAATCGATACACCCTCGGCCAGCAGCCAAACCCTGGATATCATAAAAAACACCCGAGCCAACAACCCTGGCTGCACCATATTTGTCGTTATCACTTTTGCGTCTACCTTGAGCAAGACCAAATACTATTTGGCCGGCGCGGATTACTGCATCAAAGTGGCAGAGACCTCCCCTGAAAAAAAGTTGAGCCTGTTTGATGAGTTCCTCAGTGCGAACGCACGACTGAACCGGTGCGGCCTGGTGCTCGATCAGGATCGCATGTGCATTTATGGTGACGGTAAGAAACTTGAAATATCCTTCGTCGAAATGAAAGTACTGGAAGCGCTGATCCAACGCCGACTGCTCAGTCACACTGAGATCGCCGCCGTCATGGGCCTTAACACTAAGTATTATGACTCTCGAGCGTTGGAGAAATCCATCAGCCGACTGCGCAGCAAGATCAAGGCACACTACGGTGACAATATTATTCAGAATATCCGCGGTTACGGATACAAACTAAGCCGCGGCCTTATTTGCGCCAGCTACTTTCAACCCGCCAAGGAGAGATCGAATCGTGAATAACGAGAAACTGTCCTCTACGCCCAGAGGCGAATTCAACCTTGTCAGGCAGGCCATCGTTGATCGCAACCATTTACTCTGGGGCAATGAAATCAGCCTGACCTGCAAGGACGTTTACGAAAACCATCCACGTGCCTACAACGCGGCGCTACAGCGTATCGGCACACGCCGTAAAACCTCCCACCCGGCAGCAGGCCAGCAGTTTCTGCGGATCAATCAAGCAGCGTTGATGAACGAGAACGTTCACAAAAGCATTATCCAGACTGCCCAGTCACTGGAAAAGCACCGACAGACGTTCACCCTCTCCATCGACAACTCGCTGGATGCCCTTCCGGGCCCGGTTGAACGTCGGGCGATGGTGCGCCAGTTATATAAACTGAAAGACCAGTGCAGTATCACGCTTGCCTACAATAACTACAGACTCGATACAAAACAGGTCGATCTGCTGATCGACCTCAAGCTCTATGACTACATTAAAATGCCGTTCCCGGATTCCGCCCTGCGCCTGAGCCTCAACACCCGATCCGATCTGTTTGATCGGCTCTACGACCGCATGCTAGAGCTGATCAATGCCAGCCAGGTGTCTTTCATTGCCGACACTGTCGAGTTTGCCGACAGTGCCCTGCTGGCTAAAAACCTGCCATTCGAATATTTTCAGGGCGGTTATTACTCCCCTGCTGACTGCTTATAACAACTGCACCTTCCTGATATCGGTGGACACTATGAGCTCCCTCAAGAAATACGCCTTTACACCAACACTTCCGGCCATCGCACTGCAAGACTTCACACCCAACGCAGAGTTGTTCCATTACGATCTGAACGCACCCGCGACAACAGCCGTTGCCGATAACAACCTGGTATTCACTCATCGACAAGCCCACCCCAGCGAAAATCGGCTGGTGAATACCTATGTCATTACCCATACACTCACCTTACCCTCACAACCTTTTAACGCCGTGCGACAAGAATCCAGAATGCCCACGCCCAAGGATGATGACAGCGCACCGAAAAACCATACGTTTCATCCGGAGACAGCATCTGATCGAACTCAACTGTATCCTCAGGACTTCTGGCTGCTGACTCAGCATGACCGAACCTTGGTCAAGGGTGGCCTGCGTATTTCACTGACCACCATTGAGTCCGCGCTGATTAAAAAGATGCTGCACCATGAAGAACGCGTGGTCAGCAAAGAAGAGTTGATCCGTAATATCGGACGCGAGCCCGATTTATATCGCGGACTGGAAATGTGCCTGAGCCGACTGCAGGAAAAGTTCAAACGGGCGAATGACGGCGAACGCTTGTTCCGCGCAGTAAGAAACCGTGGTTATTGCCTTACACAGAAAATAAAAAAACCTCTTGAATTGACCCAGACACGCCGATAAAAACAAGACACCTGACACTTTTTATTCACCCTGCCTATTACTACACGCTGATACCTGCCCTTTTATAACATCCCGCCAACACGATGGAACTGAACTTGTTATAAGTCGTCAGCCACTGTTTCCTGCCGTTCATTACTATCCACGGGTACGCGACTGCGCGTGCCTGTCGTTTGCGTGCGGTATTGCACCGCGTGATTAAACCCTGCCACCACGCGCGTGGTCACCAACGGGAGCAGAACTATGCTGAATAATACTAGAATGCATCGCAACCTGACCCCCAAGGGTTTGACGTTCTGGGGCCAGTGGATGCTCGCATCGGGCTTGGTCGTTACAGTACTGTTTATGCTGGCAGTGTTTAAAACCGGTCAACTTGAGTACAACTATCGGGTCTTGGCGGCTTTTACCATACTGGCATCGCTTCCTGCTTATAGCTTATGTGATGTCTACAGTAAAAAAGATGACTATGGGGTCGGCCTGGGTCGCCTGTTCATGGGCTGGCTACTGACCGTAGGCATTGTGTCTCTGGTGGGTATCGCCTGCAATGCCAGTTCATTGTTTCCCCTTGAAATTTTACTGTTATGGGCAGCGGTAAGTTACCCCTTGTTGGCCGTGTGTTATATCCCGCTGCACAGTCTGTCCCGGTATTACCATCGTCAACTTCACCAGCGGCACAAATCCTTGATCGTGGGCACCGGCAAACTGGCGGTCGACTTGGCTAAAACCCTGTCTCGCCAGAAGCGCTCCCCCCTGGTGGGATTGGTCGGCAGTCACGCCGATGCCGCCCAGGGTGCACACCCACAGATACTCGGCGAACTGCCGCAATTACCCCAACTGATCCGCCAGCACGGCATTCGCCGCCTCTACATCACTCACGCCTTGCAGGACGCCACACAGATCGAGGCGCTGTACCTCAACTTGCTGGAGATCAGTGTCGACGTAATCTGGGTGCCCGACCTCAACAACATGCTCCTGCTCAATCATTGCGTGGCCGAAGTGGATGGGCTGCCAGCGATCTTCCTCAATGAAAGCCCGCTGACCAGCCGCCCCACCGCCGCCCTGAGCAAATCGTTGCTGGACAAGAGTCTGGCCTTGCTGGCGATCCTGGTGTTGAGCCCGTTGTTGTTGATATTCGCGCTGTTGATCAAGCTCACCTCCCCCGGCCCGGTGATTTTCAAACAGGACCGCCATGGCTGGAACGGCGAAGTGATCAAGGTTTGGAAGTTCCGCTCGATGCGCGTGCATGACGATCACGAAGTACGCCAGGCCAGCCGCAACGACGCACGCATCACACCGGTCGGGCGCTTCATCCGCCGGACTTCCATCGATGAATTGCCGCAGTTGTTCAACGTGCTGCAGGGTCATATGGCCCTGGTCGGTCCACGCCCCCATGCCATTGCACACAACGACTACTACTCGGGGAAGATTCACGCCTACATGGCGCGCCATCGCATCAAGCCCGGTATCACGGGCCTGGCGCAGATCAACGGCTGCCGGGGTGAGACCGAAACCCTGGAAAAAATGCAGCAACGGGTGGACATCGACCTGCGCTACATCAACACCTGGTCGCTGTGGCTGGATATCAAGATCCTGCTGAAGACGCCGTTCACGTTGCTGTCCAAAGATATCTACTGACATCAAAAGGGGGACCTCAAGTCCCCCTTCCCGCTTCACTCCGTGATCTTGTCGATGTTCTTGTAGAACAACGCACTGTCCCGCCCATCCGTCATCGAATGCAGTGAATACGCACGGTTGAGGCGTGCCCCGCCATCGCGGGTCAGCGGTGCCCACACCAGGTTGGCGCGGCGCAGGGTCGACAGGCTCATCAGCTCATCAAAGGGTATCGACAGGTAGAGGCCTTTGTCGAAACTGCCTTCACCAAACGCTTCTTTAGACACGTTGGTACGGGTGATCCACGCGCCGATACGCGCGCCATTGTCGAATTGCCGCGACAGGTCCAACGTTGCGCCCCAATCCCTGGCCAGGTAGCGCCCTACGCTCAATGCGCCTTGCAGGTTGAACGGCAAGTCGGTGTAGCCGGTGATGTGCCCGGTGACTGTGCGGTAATCGCGCAGGCTGAAGTCCTGCTCGAAACCGCGCTGGCGCACATAGTTCAGGTCCGCACCCAGCGCCCAACCCTGGCCCATCGGCCGGTACAGCACTTCACTGCCGACACCGGCATACATCGACTCCAGCAAACCGCCGTAGACCATGCCATACAGGTCCTGGTCCAGGCGCTGCGCATGGTTGAGCTGGAAGGTCGGCAAGGTGACGTCGGCGCTGGTCATATAGCGGCGCAGGTCAGTCCGCACCCGTGGCAAGCCAGTCGGCGCGTCGTAGGTGAAACCGTCGTAGTTATTCAACAGGTTGACGCTCAGCAAGCCGCTCCACCAGGTGTTGCGGGTGAAGCGGTACTCGGCGTCGAGATCGGCGGAAATCTGGTAGAGCAAGCCATCCGGCCCGCCGACGTTCTGCTTGTAGCCAAGCCCCACCCCATAGCTGAACGCCTTGGGTGGCTGGGTATAGAGCACGGTCTGCGTGCGCTCGCTGGCGCGATTGACCTCGACCTGGCGGTGCAGGTCCTTTATGTCTTCGCGGTTGTTGACCACCTCGCGAAACGTCGCGCGGGGCACACTGGTTTCCTCGATCGGCATGGCATACCGCTCGCTGACCAGGGTGAACCAATCGATCTGGTCATTCACGCTGTTATCTAGAATGCGACTGGCCCGCCCTACCGCTTTGGCGCTGTAGAAATAGCGCTGCTGCTCGCCATACACCACCAACTCCGGCCCGCGTTGCGCAATACGCTGCACGGTGTAGCCGGCGTTGTCATGCAGGCGCTGGGACACTGCCGCCCAGTCCACCTGAGCCGGCGGTGTGCCTGGCGTCTGCGCTGGCAATTTGGGGGCCGGCGGATCGTAGGTTTTCAACGGTGCCTTGCGGCTGACAAAGTTGGTGTGCAGGGTGATGCCGAACATCGCGGTGTTGCCCCGTTCCCAGGCCGCACTCACGTCGATGGCATCGGCTAGCTTGTAGACCACCCCGACGTTGACCGGCGACTCCTGGCGAAAGCTGTTGCTTCGTGGCTCATGCTTATAGTCGTTGCCTTCCACTTCAAGCTTGACGCTCAGCGGCGCCCAGGGTGTCTGGTAGGCGATGCCGCCAAACAGCGCGGGACGCCCGCGAAAATAGCCATTGGAGAAACTGCCGGACCCCTCGGCGGTAGGGCGCTCATTGAAGCGATCATCCAGCGCACCCAGCGGGTTGCCGAAGTCACCCCGACTGCCCAGGTAGCCCCAGGCGATACCGGCGCTGAAATCCACGTCGCCATAGCGCTTGTTGGCCACCAGGTACTCGCTGGAAAACAGCCCGGTGCCGCCCAGGTCCATGAACCCCAGCGCGACCTCCGGCAGCCAATGGCTTTCCTGATACAGGCGCACTTTAGCGTCGACGGCCTTGTCCTTGTAGCTCTGGCCGCCGCTGAACGACTCGGCGCCATAAGGACGGTTGGTAATCGCGGTGTAGCGAAAGGTGCCTTCCAGCCAATCCAGCGGCTGCGCCGAAACACTGTAGCGGCTGTAGGGCTCGGTGCGGTTGGCATTGACGCTGAGTTCGCCGGCGGGCGCCATGCGCGCGGTGGGGGTTTGCAGCAGTCCCACACCGCCGAAGTCGCTTTGGGTGTAACGGGGATCGCCATGCACGACGCCACAGGGCACCAGCAGCACGGCCGCAATACATAATTTCAAGGCGTGACCTCGGCCAGGGGTTGGGTGGCGAGAAACTCGGCCAATTGCTGATTCAGTTGGGGGGTGGGCGGGTCCAGGTCATCGCTGCGAATCGGTACCAGCAAGGTGCTGCCGGGTGCAGGCGGCACGCCGTCTTCGCGGTTCCAGGGCGCAATGCCCAGGCGCGTGACCTGCCCGTCGGGCTGGACCAGCCAGAGGTAATCGGTATCTGCTTCTTTCGACGAGGGGCACGCGACCAGGTAGTCGCGCGCCTGACGCAACGGCACAAACGGCACCGTGCACCCAGCGGCAACCGCGCCGAGTACCCGTACGCTGTCGGGCCTCGACGGGTACATCAGGCGGTCGCCATCGCTGACCGGCAGGTTCGGTGCAAACCCCACCTCCACGGCCACCGGGTCCAGCATGGCGACCTGGCGACCCGTCACCGGCAAGGCCTGCACCTGACGATAAAGCTCGGCCGCCGCATGCGCGCGCCCCTCAAGCCCGGCGGCCAATGCGGCGTGCTGCAAGGTTTGCAAGTCAAACAGCACACCGGCCTTGAACTGCGCCTGGCGTTGCAGCAAAGGCTGACGCAACCAGGCCGCCCCGAGCCAATAACCTTGGGCGTCCGGTTGCGCAGCGGTGATCACGTCCAACAACCGCGCCTCGGCTTGCAGCGCGACAGGGCCTGGGTTGCGCACCTGGCCACTCACCGTCATGGCGGCGTGACTCGTACCGGCGCAACTCCACAACAACACCAGCGCCGTGACTGTTCGACGCTTCATTGGGCATCCTTACGCGTGGGCTGCAACTGAGTAATGAACAACGTCAGGCGCGGTGTGAGGTGCTGTTCGCTCTGCACGATAAAGCCGTCGCCGGGATTCACCCAATACCGGTTGCGCGCCTGAAACCCAGGCGCCTCGACGTCTTCGTCTACCCGCAACAAGGTGTAGGGTTTGTCGAGGATTTCGATGGTTTCGAAACCCTTGCGGGTCATGCGGCTGGTGAGCGTGACGCCCATGCGATAGCCGTCCACGACGTCGATCTGCCGCGTACTGCGATAGCCCTCCGGCACGCGGTGCAGGCCAAGCTCGAACGGCGATTGCCCCTGCCAGCGCGTGCCATCCAGGTCGACGCCGAGGCCGACCGTACGGACCACCAGGCCGTCACGCAGCAGCAGCACCTGCTTGCCGGAAGCGACCCAGAACTGCAGATCGCCACGTTGGCGGATCAGCGCCATCACCCCTTCGCTGGACAGCGTGGTGACCTTGATCTGCGGGTACGGCACAGCATCCACCTGGGCCTGGCTCAACGTCAGCGGCGCTGGGCCGCTCACGGCCGCCTTGAAGGTATCGAGTGAGGCTGTCATCAGCGGATTGCAGCCGGCTAGCAGCCACGCCAATCCCATGCACGTCGCGAGTTTCAGAGTGTTCACGCAGGTTCCACCCTATCGGTTGCTGGCTTCGCTCAGATTGTTCTGAGTGGACGCACCGATACCGACGATCGTGGCGGAAGGAATCAACTGGCTGATGAAGCGGTTCCAGCGCGTGATATTGGCTGGACCGACAAACACCACATCCTGGGGCTGCACCTCAAAGCGCGTGGCCAGCGCCATGGCCGAAGGTGAAGCCGCTTCCAGCTGGAACACCTTGGCCGGCTCGGCAGCGCTGTTCTGCGCGCCACGAATCACGTAGACGGCGTCGGCGTTGGAGGTGTTCTGGTTCACCCCGCCGACCGAGCCCAGCACGTCGGAAAGGTTCATGCTGCGGGTCTTGAAACTCAGCGCGCGCGGTTGCATGACCTCACCCATCACATAGATGCGTTTGCGGTCGTTGTAGGCCAGGTACAGTTGGTCGCCATCCTTGAGGTAGATGTCGTTCACCCGCGACTGCGCGAGGTTAAGCGTGTCGAGGTCGAGGGTGTAGCGCTTGCCGCCGCGAGTGAGCGTGAGGTTCGACAAGTCGGCATTGAGCGGGTCGATCCCTGCGGCGCCCATGGCCTCCATCACATTCAGGGGGATGGTGGTGATCGGCACCGGCCCGGCCTTGGCCACCGCGCCGGTGATCACCACACGCTGGCTGGCAAACCGCAACACACTCACATCCACCTGGGGGCTGTCGATGTATTGGCGCAGCTTGTCGGTGATCTCGCTGCGCAGCGCTTCGATAGAGCGCCCCTTGGCGACCAATTCACCGACGTAGGGGTAAAACAGGTTGCCGTCGGGGCTGACCAAGCGGCCGTTGGCGTCGATCTGTTGTTGCGGGCCTGAGGGTGCCGTCAGTTCGGGGTGATCCCACACGGTGATATACAACGCGTCATTAGCGCCGATCAAATAGGGCCCCGGCTTATAACTCAATAGTTCGGCCGGGATGGAATAAGGCACTTGGGTTGCCGCCTCCATCGCCAGCAACTTTGGCGTGATTGGAATCAAATCCACCCGACTGTTTTCAGCACTGCCGCGCTCGGTCAACGCCGCCGTGTCCATATATTGGCCCGGGGCAAACATGCAGCCTTGCAACAATGCGGCGGCCAGGGCCGCCACAGAAAAAATACGCATCATGGTGCTAGGACACTCGTGATAAACGACAAGAAAAAAAGACCACTTGGGCGGGGAATCCAAGCAGTCGAAAAGCGCAAGATTTACAACTTAGTTACCGGTCCCCGTGGTGCCGGTCGTGCCCGTGGTGCCCGTGGTGGTGCCCCCGTTGGAGCTGCCGCCGCTGTTGGAAGCCGCGACAACACCAGCAACGATGGCGCTGCCGACCAGCAGGGTTTCCCCTACCGTCACCGACCCCACCACAGCGGTGTCGAGCCCCAACGGCGCCTCGGCCGCCAGTGCAGAACCACTCATGATACTCAGCCCAATAATAGCCAGTGCTGTTTTCATACCAGACTCCTTATCGTCAGTGAGTAGTCATTCCGATAGTGCCATCCAACTAAACAGCGCACCAGACAGATAATGTCTAACCGGCTTAGTTGAAAATAACGTTTTGCCGATAAACCGCCCGGCCCTCAATGTGTTGCTCGCCGCCGAAGTTATATACAACGTTATTAATTGTCGGAAACCTCAAGCGCGGCCGTACTTATCTTCGAAGCGCACGATGTCGTCTTCGCCCAAATAAGACCCCGATTGCACCTCGATCAATTCCAGGGCAATCACGCCCGGATTTTCCAGCGCATGCACCTGGCCGATGGGGATATAGGTCGACTGGTTTTCCGAGACCAGGTAGGTCTGCTCGCCATTGGTGACGCGAGCCGTGCCGCTGACTACGATCCAGTGCTCGGCACGATGGTGATGCATCTGCACCGAGAGTTTGGCCCCCGGCTTTACGGTGATGCGCTTGACCTGATAGCGCTGGCCGTTATCCACCGAGTCATACATGCCCCACGGCCGATACACTTCTCGGTGATTGAGATGCTCATGGCGCCCAGCCTGCTTGAGCTGGTCGACAATGCCCTTGACCTGCTGCACCTGGTCCTTGTGGGCCACCAACACGGCGTCTTTGGTCTCGACAATGATCAGGTCCTGCACCCCGACGGTGGCGACCAGCCGGCTGTCAGCGTGCACGTAGGTATCGCGCGTCTCCAACAGCAAACCATCGCCGCGCAGCACGTTGCCACAGGCATCTTTCTCACTGGCCTCCCACAGCGCCGACCATGAGCCGATATCACTCCAGCCGGCGTGCAACGGCACCATCACGGCGTCGCGGGTTTTCTCCATCACGGCGTAGTCGATGGAGTTGTCCGGGCACGCGGCAAACGTCGCGGCATGCACGCGGGTGAACGGCAGATCCTGGCTGCCGCCCTCCAGCGCGGCACGGCAGGCTTGGAGAATCGCCGGCTGGAACCGTTCGAGTTCCTCCAGGTAGCGACGGGCACGAAACATGAACATGCCGCTGTTCCAGGCGTAGTCTCCGCTGGCCACATACTGCGCGGCCGTGGCGGCGTCCGGCTTCTCGACGAAGCGCTTGACCCGGTAGCCGCCCTCGCCCACCGCCGCGCCTTGCTCGATGTAGCCATAACCGGTGTGCGCGCGGGTGGGGGTGATGCCAAAGGTCACCAGCTTGCCCTCCCTGGCCAGGGGTAGCGCCACTTCCAGGCTGGCATGAAACGCCGGGATGTCTTCGATCAGGTGGTCCGCCGCCAGCACCAGCAGGATCGGGTCCTCTGACGCGGCAAGCGCCTGGCATGCCGCCAACGCGATGGCGGGTGCCGTGTTGCGCCCCACCGGCTCCAGCAGAATGCTCGCCTGCTCCATGCCCAGCTGACGCAATTGCTCGGCAACCAGGAAGCGGTGCTGTTCGTTGCAGATCAACTGCGGCAGGGCCACGTTGGCGCCCGTCAGCCGGGTGATGGTTTGCTGCAGCATCGACAAGTGCGCATCGGTCAGGCGCAAGAACTGCTTGGGGTTCAACTGCCGCGAGAGCGGCCACAGGCGCGACCCCGAACCGCCAGCCATGATCACGGGTATCAACATGAGAGCATCCTTGGGACAGGGTTTGTGAAGTAGGCGCGGGTGTTTTCATGCACCCGCGAACTGAAGCGCAGCTCATCCTGTGGCCACCAACGGTACTGCTGGTGTTGCTCGGCGGGCGGCTGCAGGGTTGAGTCGTCCAGCTCCAGGCAATAGCTGAGCACCACATAGTGGGTGTCCGGCCCGAACCCGGCATTGGCGAAAACACTGTCCTCGTAAAAGTGCTCGTACACCCCCAGCAGCCGTGCCGTGGCGCGCTCGAATGGACGCCCCAGCTCATCCTGGGTGATGCGCCGGAATGCGCTGTCCAGGCTCTCGTTTTTCCGGATGCGCCCACCGGGCACGAACCAGAAGCCATAGGCCGGTCGATTGACGCGCAGGCCGAGAAAAACCTCACCACGGCCGTTTCTGACCACCAGATCAATCGCCACCAGGGGCGTCGACGCCACGACCGTTTGGAAGGTCGGTAAATCAAGCCACATACCCATCAGACCTGTGCCAGAAAACGTTGCAGAATGCGTTCCTTATCGAGGAACTCCTTGGCGTAGTTCAACGCCACTTCATTGCGCGACGGCAATGCCAACACCCGCTCGATCCCCGCGTTCAATGCCGCGACGGACTCCGGTTCAACCAACACCGCAATGCCTGGATGCTCTTCGCACAGGCGTCCGAGGGTGGTGTCGGGGTCGGCGGTGATGATGGCGTTGCCCCCCACGGCCAGGATGTTGGTGAGCTTGGAGGGCAGCACCGAATCCGCCGCACCGCGCTTCTGGATCACCAAGTGCGCGTCGGCCGAGGCCAACAGCGCCGGTAGATCCTCGTAGGGCTGCAACGGCGCAAACAGCACATTGCGCAGGCCGTCGCGCTGCGCCCGCTCAAGCAGGCGCGCCTTGCCGGTGCCCTGGCCGACGATCAAAAACACCCGCTCCGGGTGATGGGCGTGGGCCTGGGCTGCGTCGAGGATCAACTCCAGCCCCTGTTTTTCACCAATGTTGCCGGAGTACAACACCACCCTCGCGCCTGGCGGCACGCCGAGGCGTTCAAGCAAAACCTGGTTGCGCGTTACCTGACGGAAACGTGCGGTTTCCGACCAATTGGGGAAGAACACCAGGCGCCGGCCGTGCACGCCCTTGCCGCGCGCCTTGTCGAGCATGCCGCTGGAAATCGTCGACACCCGGTCAAAGCGCCGCAACAGCCAACGCTCGACGCCCAGCGCCAAGCGCCGCAACACAGAACTGCCACCGATGCCCAGGCCAAACATGGCGTCCACTTCATAGTCCTGGATATGTAACACCGACCGCGCACCACTGAGCTTGGCCAGCAACAGCGCCTGGGGCGCACAGAACAGCGTGGGCACCACCAACATCACCAGGTCCGGTTTCCAGCGCAGTTGCCCGAGCACCGCCAACAACGAGCTGGCGGAAAAGCTCGCCAGGTGCAGCAGGCGCGTCACCGCCGTGGGCTGGCGCGGCACGTACAGCGGGCAGCGAACCACCGTCACGCCGGCATCCTGCTCGGTACAAAAACGCCACGACGAATAGCCCTCGCCCACCTGCCACTGCGGGTAATACGGCGGCGCCGTCACCACCCGCACCTCGTGCCCCTGGGCGGCCAGCCAGCGCGCCTGCTCACCGCTGTATTTGCCGATGCCGGTCAGTTCCGGGCTGTAATTGATGCCATACAGAAGGATCTTCATCACTGGCCCCGAGGCTGCTCAAGCGCTGCGAGATAAGCGTTGTAGGTATCGCGCAAGCCTTCCTCCAGCGGCACGTAGGCTTCCCAACCGAGGGCGTTGATACGGCTCACCTCCAGCAGCTTGCGCGGTGCGCCGTCTGGCTTGCTGGTGTCGAAACGCAAGCGCCCCCGAAAGCCGGTGACCCGCGCCAGCGCCTCAGCCACTTGCGCAATCGTGCAGTCCACCCCGGTGCCGACATTCAGGTGCGAGCGCATCGGCAGGGTCTGTTCGCGGTAGCGCACGGCGTCGAGTTCCATCACATGCACGCTGGCTGCCGCCATGTCATCCACATGCAAAAACTCCCGTCGTGGCCGTCCGCTGCCCCAGATCACCACTTCGTCATCACCGCGCAGGGTCGCTTCATGGAAGCGTCGCAAGAGGGCCGCGATCACATGGCTGTTTTCCGGGTGATAGTTATCGCCTGGCCCGTACAGGTTGGTCGGCATCACGCTGCGATAATCCCGGCCGTGCTGACGGTTGTAGCTCTCGCACAGCTTGATCCCGGCGATTTTGGCCACGGCATAGGGCTCGTTGGTCGGTTCCAGCGCGCCATCGAGCAGTACCGCTTCGATCATCGGCTGCGGCGCATGCACCGGGTAGATGCACGACGAACCGAGGAACAACAGCTGCTGCACGCCGTGGCTGTGGGCAGCGTGGATCACGTTGGCCTGGATCATCAGGTTCTGGTAGATGAAGTCGGCCGGGTACGTCGCATTGGCGTGAATCCCGCCGACCTTGGCGGCCGCCAGGTACACCTGGTCCACACGCTGGCGGGCGAAGTACGCCTGCACGGCCGCCGGGTCGAGCAGGTCCAGTTCATCGCGGGCGGCGGTAAGGATCTGCGTATACCCCAGGGCCCATAGCCTGCGCACAATAGCCGAACCCACCATGCCGCGATGGCCGGCGACGAAGATCCGTGCATCAAGATCACGTGCCATGCTCAGTTCTCCACCGCAATCGGTGCGTCGTGCCCATGCAGGCGCAACAGGGCGTGGCGCTGGGCGATTTTCAGGTCTTCGCGGACCATCTCGGCACACATTGCCTGCGCCGTGATCTCAGGCACCCAACCGAGAGAACGCTTGGCTTTGGATGGATCACCGAGCAACGTCTCTACCTCTGCGGGACGGAAGTAACGCGGGTCCACCCGCACAATCACATCGCCCACGAGGATGCCGGGCGCCAGGTCGCCGTCGATGTGTTCGACCACCGCCACCTCATCCACGCCCTCCCCCACAAAGCGCAAGCCCAGGCCTAGCTCCGCCGCCGACCAGCGGATAAAGTCGCGCACCGAATACTGCAGGCCGGTGGCGATCACGAAGTCCTCGGGTGTGTCCTGCTGCAGCATCATCCACTGCATACGCACGTAGTCTTTGGCGTGCCCCCAATCGCGCAGGGCGTCCATGTTGCCCATGTACAGGCACGGCTCCAGACCCAAGGCGATGTTGGCCAGCGCGCGGGTGATCTTGCGCGTCACGAAGGTTTCACCCCGACGCGGCGACTCATGGTTGAACAGGATGCCGTTGCAGGCATACAAGCCATAGGCTTCGCGAAAGTTCACGGTGATCCAGTAGGCGTAGAGCTTGGCCACTGCATAGGGCGAACGCGGGTAGAACGGCGTGGTTTCCTTCTGCGGGGTTTCCTGCACCAACCCATACAACTCAGAGGTGGAGGCCTGATAGAAACGGGTCTTCTTTTCCAGGCCCAGCAGACGGATCGCTTCAAGGATGCGCAAGGTGCCCAGGGCGTCCACATCGGCGGTGTACTCCGGTGAGTCGAAGCTCACTGCCACGTGGGATTGGGCGCCGAGGTTGTAGATCTCGTCGGGCTGGATCTGCTGGATGATGCGCGTCAGGTTCGACGAATCGGCCAAGTCGCCATAGTGCAGGATCAGGTTTTTATGCAGGGCTTGCGGGTCCTGGTAAATGTGATCGATGCGCTGGGTATTGAACGACGATGAGCGCCGCTTGAGACCATGCACGGTATAGCCTTTTTCCAGCAGCAGTTCCGCCAGGTACGAGCCATCCTGACCGGTAATCCCGGTGATAAGCGCGACTTTGTTCATGTCTGTCTCCCGATTGATAGGCGAGCGAAGGCCTTCACCCAAACTTGGGTGTTTGTTAAAAACGGTCAGTTACTGCTGTGTGGGCAGGTTCAAGTTATGTCCGGTCAACTTTGAAAGTTCGCGGACAATGGCGTCCTTATCGTTTAAATGAGCAATTGCGGTTTCCAGTTCGAGCACCTTCGCGCCCACCAGGAAGCGGTACCAATAGCCTTGCAGCAGGTGATAGACCAGGCCGCTGCGGCCATCGAGAAACCCCAGCTGAATGATGTAGCGCCACAAGAAATACGCCGTGGAACTCAGGGTGAACGGCACGCGGTTGTACACGCGGTTCTTGACCAGGCGTTTGGCCTTGGCCTGGAACGAACTCTTGCCGCTGTGCACTTCATCGCGGATGGCAAACAGCCCGAGCCGCGCATTGAGTATTTCGATGGCCTCGCGAGTGGCGTAGCCGTTGTGCTTGTGGGTAAAGAACGTCAAGTCATGCAGGTTATGGTCGGCAAACCCACCTTCCAGGGTGATGGTGCGACCCTCGGCAACCGAGATGTGCTCGTCCATCCAGCGGTCTTCCATGCGCCCCAGGCCCGTGCGCCACAGCCGCAGCATTTTCAACGGGTAGCGGCCGCCATGGCGCACCCAGCGGCCCATGAAAATATGCTTGCGCTTGAAGTTGATGCCGGTGATATCGCGGGCCAGGCCTGGCAGCCGCGTATTGATCTGCGCGGCAAGGTCGGCCTCGATGATTTCGTCGGCGTCCAGGCGCAGGGTCCAATTGCCGGTGATCGGCAAATTGTCCAGCGCCCATTGGAACTGCTTGGCCTGGTTGACGAAGGCGTGCTGCACCACCATTGCCCCATGGCGGCGGGCGATGTCGCAGGTGTTGTCGGTGGAAAACGAGTCCACCACCAGCACTTCGTCACTGAAGGCGCGCACCGAGTCGATGGCCCGCGCGATGTGCAGGCTTTCGTTGTAGGTGAGGATGATCACGCTGACGGTTTCGCGCTTCATGGTTCCACCGCCTGGTCGTGCTGGGTACGCAGTCCAATCTGCCGTGATGGATGCCCGGCGTGCACGCTCCACGGCTGCGCGATGCTCTTGATCACCAGGGAGCGGGCCCCCACCACCACCCCGTCGGCCACGCTGACACCCAGGGTGACAAAGGCTTCGGCACACACCCACACGTGTTCCCCCAGTACGATGGGCTTGGCATACAGCTGGAAGTTCTTGCTGTTGTAGTCGTGGGAGCCGCCGCACAGGTGCGCCCCCTGGGACACCACGCTGTAGCGCCCGATGCGGATCAACGCCATGTTGTACAGCGTGGTGCCGTCGGCGATCCCGACATGATCGCCCAGTTCCAGGTTCCAGGGGGCCCAGACCTTGGCCCGTGGATACACATGCACGCCCTTGCCCAGCCGCGCACCGAACAACCTGAGCAGGAACGCCCTCCAGGCATGAAACGGGCGTGGGCTGGTGCGAAACAGCACCACGTACACCAGGTTCCAGAGCAGGCGACGCAAACGATGGCCCAGTGAGAAAGACGGCGAGCGATGCGGATCATTGCCTTGAAGAATCACGGCAAGCACTCCCGCACAATTTCCAGCAGGCGCTGCGCCCCCCGGCGGATATGAAAGCGCTCGGCAAAACACACTTTGGCCCGTTCGGACATCTGCGCATAAGCAGGCGCATCCAGTTGCAACCAGCGCTGCAGGTTCTGCACGGCACCGGCCGCCGTGTCTGGGCTGACAAACCCCACAGCGTCCTTCTCGATTTCGCGCCAGATGTTCACCTTGTCACTGATCAGCACGGGCTTGCCGCAGGCCAACGCCTCCGCCACCACCACGCCGAAATTCTCTTGGTGCGACGGCAGGCAGAACACCTCGGCGGCATAAAACGCGCCCCACTTGGCCGCGCCCTGCAGCATGCCGGGCCAGGTGATACGCTCGGCGATGCCCAACTGCCCGGCCTGGTTGCGCAGCGCCTGCACCCAACCGCCCTGATCCGGACCCGCCATCACCAGGTGTAGGCGCTCGTCTAGCCCGGCTACCTGGGCGAACGCCTGCAACAGGTGGTCACAGCCCTTTTTCGGGTGGATACGGCTGAGGTACAGCACCACCCGCTTTCCCTTGAGCTGCGGGTGCGCCGCAACGAAGTCTTGTGCCAGCCGTGCCTCGTCCGCCGGCGGACTGGACGTGCCATAGGCCGTAATCGTTTCATTGGCGCGATAGAGCCAGAACGATTCGCGCGCGCGAATCTGTTCTTCCTCACTGGTAAACACCACGCGCCGCGCATCCCTCAGCACGCGGTATTCACCCCAGGGCCAGTACAGCCATTTCTTTAAATGCTTGAGCGGGTATTCGTGCTTGAACCAGGGATCAAGCATGCCGTGGGTATACACGATGTACGGCCGGCCGAGCTTGTTCAGTACCTGGCGGGCGACAAACCCGTGGTACTGCCACAAGCCGTTGATGATAAAAAAATCATAGTCGCGGGCATGCTGCTCCAACCAAGGGCGCAGGTTGCCATTCAACCCGTAGCCAAACCGGCTGGGGCCCATGAAATGCACGGTGCCGGGATAGTCGACCGCGAACGCGCCATCCAGCGTCAGCACATCCACACGATGCCCGTCCCGAATGAGCAGCGTGTCGATTTCCCGAGCCGCGTTGATCGGCCCACCCTTTTCCGGTCTGACCGAAGAGATGATTCTGAGTAACTTCAAGTGCTGTCGTCCGCTGATGCGTTGAGTGGGTTCAGGTTTTCTTGCAGGCCGCGAGGATCAGGCAGGCGTAGAACACGCCAAACGCCAGGAACGTGCCCTGCATGGTCATCACGCCGTTGAACAGGATCGGTGCCAGGAACCCGCACAGCAGCAACGGCACGCCGGTGCCCTGCCTGACCAGCGCCGTGTAGGACTTGAGCAACAACCAGAGCAGGACGAAGATCCTGAACAGGATGAACATCAATCCGGCGGGAAGGCCCATCTCCAGCACGATGCGTGACCATTCATCCTCGGCCAGCAGAAAGCCCGCGCCCTGTTCCCGCCCGGCGCGCAGGATTGTCGAGGCGGCGTTGGTGCCTGAACCGATGCCATGGCCCCACAGCGGCGCGTCGTCGACTACACGCGTGAAGGCATACAGGCTGGAGAACGCACGAGTGACCGGCGACCCTTCACTGGCCACCGCACTGCGGTTGCGCTCCACCAGTACCTGGTAGCTGTCGGTGGACATGAAAATCAGCAGGCTGACAAACAATGCGGCCGCCAAGAAAAACAGCGACAGCAGGTTGCGCTGGGATTTCTTGATCAAGGCGACCATCAGCGCGGCCAGCAGCACGATCGCGGCATACGCATAAATGGCCCTGGATCCCGTGAGGAAGCACATCACCGCCACGGACGCCGCCGACAGCGCAAAAAGCCCATAACGCCGCGCAAACACCGCACGGAACAAGGCCTTGTCGAAAACCGCCGCGACCAGGAACGCAAAGCAGGCAGACACATACACCACGTGTCCGGCCGTGAAGGTAAAGGTCCCGTACGGCCGCACCACGCCGTCGGCAATCATGAAGATGAAGTCATCATCGCCAATGCCTTTGTTCACGTACGCCTGCGGCCCGGACGAATACTGCAGCACCACCAGGACACTGATCGGGATCGCCGCAAACAGCGTGATACGCGCGAACCGGTAGACATCCGTCAGCCTGAGCGTCTTGCCGGCAACAAAGATCAACGGGAAATACAGCAAGTAGTTGCGCACGCCATAGCCGTAGATGACAACGCCTTCGGGGCTGCTCAACAAAAACGCCGACACCAGCACGAAAAACACCAGCACCAGCACGACAAAGTAGGCCGATACCAGGTTCTTCGAGAAAAACCCGAACCGGTAGGCGCACCCATAAATGTAAAGGACGATCGGGTCCTTGATGAAGTAGATGACTGAGCTGAGCCCCGGCACCACCCACTTGCGCAAGACCCCTTCGAACAGGATGAACAGGTAGATGAGCACGAACGCACTGACCACGCGCAACCGGTAGCGCTCACGCAGGCTGACCGGCTCAGGACTGGCAAAGGATGGCATCCATCACCCCCTTGGCGTAGCTCTCCCAGGTTGTGCCACCGGCGGACAAGACGGCGTTGTGCTTCAACTCATTGAGTTTTTGTGTGTCCTCGGCCAGGTCCACCAGATGACGGGCGATGGCCTCGGCGCAACGGATCGGCACCACATAACCATTGACCCCCTCAACGATCAGGTCCGCCGCGCCGCAGTTGTGCGACACGATCACCGCCGTCCCCGTCGATAGAGCCTCCCCCACCACCAGGCCAAACGCCTCGGCGAGTGAAGGCAGGACCAATACATCGGCCTCCAGCAAGTGCTGGATCACCTCATCGTGGGAGGCTGAACTGAACCACTGGTACTTCTTCAGCTCGGCGTTGAGTGCCGGGTTGCGGCCATTGGCGTAGTCGCCGCCGATCACCGTGACGTCAAGAGCCACGCTGCTCGCGGCAAGGTTCAGCGCATCGAAGAAATACGAGATGCCTTTTTGCTGGGTCAGCGCGCCGATATACATCACCTTCAAGCGCCCGCCCCGCCGCGCATTGACCTTATGGCACAGCATCGGCGCGGGGGCACCGTAAGGGGTGATCGAGATGTTGTCTGCAGCGATGCCATGGTCACCCAGTGTGCGCTTGGCAAACGTACTCGCCACGATGATCCGGTCCGCCAGCGCCAACTCCTCGGTCTGCTTGCGCTGGGTGTCGTCACTGATATTCGGGATGCTCGCCCGCCAGGCCGGATTGGCCTCGCGCTCATGCTCCAGCACGTTGCACGCGTAGGCGATAGAGCCGAAGGCCGCCTCATAGTTGAGGGCAATACCGCCGATGTGCCGGGCCGCTTTGAACAAGCCCAGGCACTTGCCGTCATAGCCATACACCTGGCTGGGTTTGCGCGGGGTCCGGTACAGGAAGTGGGCACTGGCCTGGTCAATGTGCTGGTACACATTTTCCGGACAGAACATTCCAACGTTGCGCTGCGTGAAGCGATACCACTTCAGCTTGTCACACAGCACACGCGGCACATCAACCCGTGGGTAGCTGTGCAGCAAGGCGCCGTCCACTTGATCAAAGGTGCGCCGCAGGCACTCCTTGCCGATCACGGGGAGGCGACAGAGGAATGAATCCTTGTGCAAGGCCAGCGAGGTATGAAACGAGTGCAGCAACTGCCGCTGATTCAACGCGCGCAGCAATGCGCGGACATTCTGATTACCAACCGGATGGGCGACCAGGATCATCTTATTTCCCCATCCAGGCTTCGACCACGGCACTGGAGCGTACCGGGCTGTAGGTGAAGGTCTGCGCAGCGCGCGCGCGAATGAACCGCGCCGGATTACCCGCCACGACGGTGTAGGGCTGCACATCGCGACCGACCACGCTGCCCGCGCCAACCACGGCACCTTCGCCAATCGTCACCCCCGGCAAGATGATCGCGTCGGTGGCAATCCACGCGTAATCGCCGATCACCACCGGCGCCACCTTCAACCGCCATGCAGGATCATCCAGGCCATGGGTGCCGGTCAGAATGCGCACCCCCTCATTGATCGCCACATGGGCGCCCACGCGAACGGGGGCATGCAATTGGATAAAGCTGCGCTTGCCGATAAAACTGCCGGTGCCGAGGCTGAAACAACGCAGGGTGCCTTCGAACTCCACGGCGTTGATCATGACCAACTCACCCAGCATGGCCCCCTGTCGGCGCAAGGCGCGCTGCCGGCGACTGGCCGTTAGCAGCCGGCCCAGCAACAGCACGCGTTTGGCCAGGTACTTGAGCCCTTGTGGCGTCAGCAGGCTGACTTTGAGTCGATGGCGGACCAGGTGATCAATCAGCACGGGCCATCCTCACTTCAAGGCGATGGAACCCGCGCTTGGCGAAGCCGAACAGCACCACTTCGGTGGCCACCAGCACATAGCAGACGCCCAGCAGACCGTAGTCCTGCGCCAGGCAAAACACCGCCAGGCTGCTGGCGATCGACACCAGCATGAACACCACGGCAAAGGATGCATAAGACGCCGTCGCCATCAGCGCGACCCAATAGACTTGCCAGGCCACGTGGGTCAGCGCGCCGATGATCAGCACCAGCATGATGCTCGATGAGTAATCATCCTTGCGTCCCGACCACACATCAAAAATCGTCCCGCCGTACACCACCACCAGCGCCCCCATCACACAGGCGATGGGCAAGGAGAATTTCAACGCGTAACGGATCATTTTCCTGACCAGCTGGTTATCGCCGATGGAGAACGCATAGGAAATTTCCGGCCACAGCGACTGGTTCACCACGGTCGAAAACTGCACCAGCACCCGAGAAATGGTGCGGTAAAGCCCGAATATCGCCGCATGGGCCGGAGACAGCAGCACCGACAACAAAATGATCAACCCCTGCACGTTCAGCGCCAGGCCAATCGGGAAAGCCAGCGAGGCAATCGACGGTTTGATCAAGGTGACGAACGCGCGTTTGCCGATCATCGAGGGGTTGAATCGCAAGGTGATGCCCAATCGGTTGGCGATCAGGTTCTTGCTCACCAGGCCAACCAGGCGTACAGCCAACAGCATCAGGCTGGTGGCGACCAAGCTCTGGGTGAGATAAGCGCACAACAAGGCGGCCGACCATTCCAGCATGCGAATGACGTTCATGATGAACGAGGACAATGGCAACACCTTGAAGGCCCGATAGCGGATCGAGATCATGTTGGTCAACAGGCACAGCAACGAATAGCCCGTCAGCGCCGACAGGATCAACACCCCGTCGCCGCTCCTGATCGACTTGAGATTGAGCAGGCTGAACAGGTCGAAAAACGCCAGCGATCCCACGGCCAGTAACAACACGCTGAGTCCGGCCAGCAGCAGGAACGCAAAGCTGGTGCTGTAGACCGCCCGCGCGCCCCTCAACCGCCCGCGTTCATGCCAGATCACCACTTTGCTCGAAGCCGCCGTGGTCACGCCCAGGTCGGACAGCGCCAGGTAGGTCGGAATTGCCGACAGCACCACCCACTCGCTGTAGGCGCCAAACCCCCAACTGGCGATCAGCACCGGGACACTCACCAGTTGAATCAGCAGGTTCACTACCTGGCCGAACGAATTGGCGCCAATGCCGCTGACGATTCTTTTGAGCACGCTCATGGGTTCAGGGGTCGCCCAATGGAGACGTAGTGAATGCCCTTCTTGTTCATGCTGACCGGGTCGAACAGGTTGCGCCCGTCGAAAATCAGCGGTTGCTGGAGTTGCTGCTGGATCACCCTGAAGTCCGGCGCCTTGAACACCTGCCACTCGGTGACGATCAGCAAGGCGTCGGCACCTTTGAGGCAGGCCTCCTTGGTGCCGCACAGGCGCAGGTCATCGCGGTCGCCATACAGGCGCTGGGTTTCTTCCATGGCTTCCGGGTCAAAGGCTTGCACCTTTGCCCCCGCACGCCAGAGGGCCTCCATCAACACACGGCTTGGCGCCTCGCGCATGTCATCGGTATTGGGCTTGAAACTAAGCCCCCAGAGCGCGAAGGTCTTGCCTGCCAACTCACCCTTGAAATGAGTGGAGATCTTGTTGAACAGGCTGTTCTTCTGGTCAGCGTTGCGCCGTTCCACCGCCTTGAGCAACGTGGCGTCAAAGTCGAGGGTCTCGGCGGTCTGGATCAAGGCCTGCACGTCCTTTGGAAAACACGAGCCTCCGTACCCCACGCCCGCATACAGGAACTGATAGCCGATGCGCGGATCGGAACCGATACCCTGGCGCACCATCTCGATATCCGCACCGAGTCGCTCGGCCAGGTTGGCCATCTCGTTCATGAAGCTGATCTTGGTGGCGAGCAGGCAATTGGCGGCGTACTTGGTCAACTCCGCGCTGCGCACGTCCATCACGATGATCTTTTCGCGGTTGCGATTAAACGGTGCGTAAAGCTCGCGCATCACCGCTTCCGCATGCCCACTGGCGGTGCCGATGACGATGCGGTCCGGCCGGATGCAGTCCGTCACCGCGCAGCCTTCCTTGAGAAACTCCGGGTTGGACACCACGTCGAAGGCCAAGTCGGTACGCGCACGCAGCGCGAGCATGGCGGCAACGCGCGCGCTGACCTTGTCAGCCGTGCCCACCGGAACGGTGGATTTATCGATAACCGTCAGCGGCGCCTGCATGTGCTGCCCAATGGTCTCGGCCACCGCCAGCACATACTTCAAGTCGGCCGAACCGTCTTCATCCGGCGGCGTGCCCACGGCGATAAACTGCACCTCACCATGCTGGACCGCGGCCACGGCGTCGGTGGTGAAATTCAAGCGGCCGGCCGCATGATTTTCCCTGACGAGAGTCTCCAGGCCGGGTTCGTAAATCGGGATGTGTCCCTGTTTCAGGCGCTCGACCCGCTGGGCGTCGATGTCGACGCACAGCACATCGTGGCCGACTTCGGCGAGCACTGCGCCCTGGACCAACCCCACATAACCAATCCCAAAAACAGTGACTTTCATAACGTTTCTCTTTGAACCTGCGGCCAGTGGTAGACGTGCTGCGCGTTGGATTTCAATTGCCTGCCATCAGGGATCAAACGCTGTCTGACTTGTACTCGTAGTGGTAATAGCTGTAGGCGCCATACCCGTACTTGGCGGATGAGCGCTTCTCGATGCCGTTGAAGATCGCGCCTTTGAGCTCGATGCCGTTCTGTTGGTAGCGGCGCATCGTCAGCTCCACTTCGCGCGCCGAGTTCAGTTCGAATCGGGCCACGATCAGGTTGGTGCCGGACTGGCGTCCAACGATGGTTGCGTCGGTGACGGCCAGGAACGGCGGCGTATCCAGGATCACCAGGTCGTAGAGCCCACTGACCTGTTCGAGGAACGCGCTGAAATTGGCGTGCATCAACAGCTCCGAAGGGTTCGGCGGAATGCGCCCACGGGCCAGGACGTGCAGGTTTTCCACCGCCGTGGGGTGGATGACCGAACTGAGCTCGCAACGCTTGGCCAGCAGATCGGACAGACCGTTGTCAGCCGGCACACCAAAGACTTTGTGCAAGTAGCCCTTGCGCATGTCCACGTCCACCAACAACACCCGCTGGCCCGAGTGGGCAACCACCGCCGCCAGGTTCGCCGAGACGAATGTCTTGCCGACTTGTGGGCTGGGCCCGGAAATCATCAGGCGGTTGTTGCTGGCTTCCAGCATCGCGAAATGCAGGCTGGTGCGCAGGCTGCGCAGCCCTTCAATGGCCAGGTCGGTTGGATGACTGAGGGCGAGCAGTTGCGTTGAGTCAGCCTTGCCGCCACGCGAAAGCTTCTGGTCCATGTCCTTCTGAATGGCGCTGAACGGGATCGCCGCATAGACCGGCAAGCCGAGCTTTTCCAGTTCACTGGGGTTGGCAACGCCGCGATTGAGCGCCTTGCGAAACAACACCAGGGCAATCGCGACAAAGGCACCGAGCAGGGTGGCGATCACCACAATCAGGGCTTTTTGCGGCCTGATCGGGTTGCGCAGGTCGACATCGGCAGTGTCGATCAAGCGCACGTTGCCGACTGTGCCGGCACGCATTACGTCCAGTTCCTGATATTTGTTCAGCAGTTGCGTGTAGATCTCGGTGCTGACTTTGAGGTCTCGGGTCAGGCTCAGCAGCTCTTGCTGAGTGGTGGGCAGGCTCTCGACCTTCTTGGCCAGCTCATTCTGACGTGCAGTGAGTTCTGCCAATTGCGTCAGCAGTGCCCGATACACCGGGTGCTGGGGCGTGAACTTACGTTCGATCTCGGCCTGCTGCATCTTGAGTTCCGAGATGCTGGCGTCCAGTGCGACAATCTGGTCAAGAATCGCCTTGGCCTCAAGGCTGATGTCGATGGTCTTGTTGCGGATCTGAAACTTATTCAGCGCTGTCTCGGCCTGTTCGACATCCTTGCGCACCTGGGGCAGTTGATCCTTGAGGAAGGCCAGGCTCTGGGCCGCCTCAGCGGACGTGCGCTCGATGTTCTGACGCACATAGATGCGTGCCACTTCGTTGAGCACTTGAATGGCCGCGGCCGGTCGTGTGCTTTCCAGCGCCAGGCCGATGATGCCCGATTCCTTGCCGCGCTCCGCGACATCGAGCAACTTCTGATAGCGCAGAATACTGGTCAGGCGTGGCGAACGGACCACGCTGAATTGCATGCCAGGGTTGGCTTGCAGCGTCTCGACCTGCAGCTGGATGCCATTACTTTCGTAGAAGCGCCCCACCTGCCCTGTCAGCAAAACCCTGTTGTCCTGATCTGTCAGGGTAAAGCGGTTGCCACTGTCGGCGGTCAAGGTCAGTTCCTGGCCCAACAGGTCTGCTGGAAGCCGAAACTGCGAGAACTTCAGGTCCTCGCCACCCCAACCGTAGCTGTCCAGACCCAGCCATGGGCTCGCCACAGCGTCAGCCTGTGCAGGTTTGAAACGGCGCGCCATGAAATCACCGATCAACGGAAAACGCTTGGGCTTCACCTCAAGGTCCAGGTTGAGGTTGTCGACGGCGGTACCAATGGTGATTCGCGAGCGGATCAGCTCGATTTCGGTGACGGTGGGCGACTCTTTGCCGAGCAGGCTGCCGACATCCGAAAAGCCCAGCATGTCGCTTTTCTTCGGCTCGACCTGGACCAGCGCAGTCGCCTGATAGACGGGAGGTGTCAACACGGCATAGGTCACACCCAGCGCCATAAAGACAAGACTGATCCCACCGATAAGCCACTTATGGTCCAGCAAAGTGCCCAGCAACATCATGAAATCCAGATCTGTTTCTTCGCCGTTGTGCGACGTTACTGCAGGTGCTGATTGCATAAGTCAGTTCTTTTTTTCTAACAGATAGTCAAGCAATGGCACAGGATGATAAGTCGCCCGGCTCCATGCACATTTAACGGCTTCACTCACTACATACACGTTCAATTAACGTGCATAAATATTCAACTGATCAATCTTCGCGCCCACGCCTGTGTCGCTTGTTCTATCAGCGTATAAGCATGAACAAAGGCCGACTTGCCCTGACGATAAGGGTCCATGATTTCCCGATCGGACTGCCATTTACCCAACAGAAACACTTTGCCCCGCGCCTGCGGAGCGAGACTGAGCACCCCTTCGATGTGCCGCTGCTCCATCACCAGGATGAGGTCCGCATCACTGACCGCGTCGCTGGTCAGTTGCCGCGCCTTGTGTGAGCCTGGCGCATGACCATGCTCTTCAAGCACGCGTGAAGCCGTGGGCTCCAACGGGCTGTCACGCAATGCCGCGAGCCCCGCCGAACTGACTTCAATGGCGGAGGACGCAAGTGCATTGCGCAGTAATTGTTCTGCCGTGGGGCTTCGACAGATATTGCCGACGCACACAATCAAAATCCTATTGAACAAGGCAACCTCCCACGCGCCGTACAGTATTAACCCGGTAGTAAAAGGGATGACCTTACTTCAAGCAGCGAGACGATTATGCTCACAAGCCAGGAACTTCGACCACTCATCGAAACAGACTAAAAATAACAAAATCGTATTCACCGACGAAAAATAACATTCCAGTACTTTTAGTCCTTTGCATAATAAAGTGCCGCCCATCCGTAACAACAAGGGTCGGCCATGAACACTTCAAAGTTATTGGTAGAACGTATTGGCCTGTTCCCCTCTTCGGGGAATATTCATATCGAAGTGAATAACTCGACGTGCGTCGTCCAGCGCATGCAGGTGTTGTACAGCGACAACTCGCTGGCCAGCGACGAGTCCTGTTCCGGGCTGTCCATGGTGTTTGCCGATTGGCGTTTCAAGTTGCAGGTGAGTGACCCGTTGTCGGTATGCCTGTGCGTGGAAAGTCGGGGTGATAGCCAGTTCATGCAGGTCAAGACGGCCGAGTTGCTGGCGAACATCTCCGGCACCGAGGAACGGCCATGAGCCTGTTGGATGAGGTGATACGCAGCTACGCGCTGAGGAAACTCACGGGGATGTTCGAAGCCTTCGCCGAGCCGGCAGCGGGCGCGCAGTACCGGCGTAATACCCAGGCCATCGGCCGTTGGCTCAATCAACTGCAGGGCAGTTCCCCGCAGCAAATCACCCACACGCTGTTCAAGCAGATGAAGGAAGCGCGGCGTCGAGGCGATGTGCGGCGCTTCAACGCACAAACGGTGCTGCTGGAACTGTTGGTGGACAGCAACCGGGCATTGGACCTGGTGAATTACTCGGCGTCTCTGTGCGCCGAGTCCAACCGCCACGAAGGCGCTTGATGGGCTTGATCGGCGCCTGACAAGGCGATTGCCACCCGGTTGAGCAACAACTCGGCGTTGTATTTGGGCATCAGGGCGCACACCAGCAAGACCACCAGGCCACCGCTGATAAAAGAGGGTGACACCTTGATCGGGGTGGCTTCAATACGCCACAGAAACGCAATAGCCGCGCTGGCGCCCAACAGGCCTCCGGCCACGGCCTCGTTGAGTGGATGGATATAAGGTGCGACGCAATAGGCACTGAACCAGAGACTGGCGAACACTCCCACGCCTGCCGCCGGCCAGCGCAGCGCCGGGTTGAACTGGCGCGCCACCAGGCTGAGTGCCACGGTGACCATCAAGCTCGTATTCATGGCATGACCACTGAGCACGGCAATGTCCAGGTGCTGGAAGGACAAGCCCCAGCCCTTGAACAGCAACTTGCTGAACGCGACGATCGAATACGTGACACCGACGGTAATGACCCAGGCTCGAAGCGCCCAAGGGTTGGAATACCTGAGCCACACGGCAATGATGATGGCGGCCGGAATCATGACGGTGATACCGCCATATTGCGCAAGTTCTGCCCGCATATATCCCCAATCTGACGTGGCCGTTTTCGGCGCCCATCAGACCTCAGTGTCGAGGGAAATACAACGTTATCGAGGGTCAGCCTTGGGCCACCCGTCGCAGGCTGACTGCTGTCGGCCGAGCCGCCGGTATGCCCACTTCCACGCCGAGCAGGTGCAGCAGGCGCGCGCGGATGGCCTGGAAGCCGTCCTGGCCGGTGTCCCGTGCGCGGGGAAGATCAATCGTCAGTTGCTCGGCCACCTTGCCATCCGCCAGCACGATCACCCGGTCGGCCAACAGGATCGCCTCGTCCACATCATGGGTCACCAACAACACCGCCGGGGTGTGCTTGCGCCATAGCTCGATGATCAGGCGGTGCATTTTGATGCGGGTCAGAGCGTCGAGGGCGGCGAACGGTTCATCCAACAGCAACAACTTGGGCTCGCGCACCAAGCCACGGGCCAGGGCCACGCGCTGGGCTTCGCCGCCGGACAGGGTGGCCGGGTAGGCCTCCAGGCGATGAGCCAGGCCGACTTCGGTCAAGGCTTGCACGGCACGGGCCTTGGCGTCGGGAATGCGCAAGCCGAGCACCACGTTTTTCCAGGCGCGCTTCCACGGCATCAGGCGCGGCTCCTGGAACACCGCCGCTCGCGCCTTGGGCACACGCAGTTGGCCGCTGTCGATACTGTCGAGGCCGGCCAGGCTGCGCAGCAACGTGGTCTTGCCGGAACCGCTGGCGCCGAGCAAGGCCACGAATTCGCCGGGGGCGATGTCCAGGTCCAGGCCATCGATGACCCGCTGCTGGCCGAACTGGCGAACCACGTTGCGCAGTTGTACGGGAGCTTCTAGCGTCGACATGTCAGTTCCTCACAAAGGATGGCCGCCAGGCCAGGGCGAAGCGTTCGAGGGTGCGGATCAGGCCGTCGATCAACAGGCCGAGCACGCTGTAGATCAACAGGCAAATGACGATGACGTCGGTGCGCATGAAGTCGCGCGCGTCACTGGCGAGGAAGCCGATACCGGCAGTGGTGTTGATCTGTTCGACAAACACCAGGGCCAGCCAGGAAATGCCCAGGGCGTAGCGCAGGCCGACGAAGAACGACGGCAGCGAACCCGGCAGAATCACATGCCAGATCAGCTCACGCCGGTTGAGGCCCAGCGTGTTGGCCGCCTCGATCAATTTGGGATCGATATTGCGGATACCGGCGAACAGGTTGAGATAAACCGGGAAGGTCGTGCCCGTTACGATCAGCGCGATCTTGGTGAACTCACCGATGCCGAACCACAGGATAAACAGCGGCACCAGGGCCAGGGACGGGATGGTGCGCAGCATCTGCATTGGCGAATCGAGGACCACCTCGCCGCGCTTGGACAGGCCGCAAATCAGCGCCGCGACCACACCTATGCTTACGCCGATACTCAAACCAAACAACGCTCGCTGCAACGACACCAGCAGGTGCTTGCCCAGCTCGCCGGAGGCGATCATCGCCCATAACGTCCCGCCAATCTGCGAGGGCGCCGCGATGACTCGTGCAGGAATCCAGCCCACTTGCGACGCCAGCTCCCACAGCAGCAACAACACAATAGGACTGATCAGCCGTAGCAGGGCATCGGGAGGGCGCCAGGTGCGCACCACTTTCGCTGCGCTCTCGCGTTTGTTGACGGTGATCGTCTCGCTCATCAGGCTTTCATTCCCTAAAAGTCACGGCCAGGCACGCCGTTGCAGGGTCATGCTAATCGCATAAAAAACCGACGTGAAAGTCTTTGTAGGAATAACCTAATGCGCACAAAATGCAAATTACTGATACAAAAGCTAAATCATGATTCTACATTTTAATAATTAGGTTAGAACCAATCGGCATTTTACAGCCCTGCCCCCTGCCCCTACTTTGGACGCGAATAACCGACCCCCTGCCCGGTGGAGGTGCCAATCACACCCAAGACAAGGACAGACCATGAGCATCGAATTCATCGGCTATATCGGCGGCCATCACGCTTCCGAGATCCACCCGCGCAGCGGCCCTACCCTGCAACCCGACTATGTGGAGACCGTGGCCCGCGCCCACGAAGAGGCTGGTTTCGACCGCGCGCTGGTGGCCTTCCACTCCAACAGCCCGGACAGCACGCTGATCGCGTCCCACGCCGCCAGCGTGACCCAAAAACTTCAATTCCTCATTGCGCACCGCCCAGGTTTCGCCCAGCCCACGTTGGCGGCACGCCAGTTCGCCACCTTGGACGTGTTCAACGGTGGACGCACGGCGGTGCACATCATCACCGGCGGCGATGATCGCGAATTGCGCGCCGACGGCAGCCACATCGGTAAAGACGAACGCTACGCCCGTACCGACGAATACCTGAGCGTGGTGCGCCAGGAATGGACCCGCGAACAGCCCTTCGATTTTTCGGGCACCTACTATCAGGTCCAAGGCGCGCATTCCACGGTGAAGTCGCCGCAACAACCGCATATCCCGCTGTATTTTGGTGGTTCGTCCAAAGCCGCGATCGAAGTGGCGGGCAAGCACGCCGATGTGTACGCGTTGTGGGGCGAAACTTACGAACAAGTGCGTGAGATCGTGACCCAGGTGCGCGCCGAAGCGGCCAAGCATGGGCGTACGATTCGTTTTAGTTTGTCGTTGCGGCCGATCCTTGCCGAGACCGAAGAACTGGCGTGGGCACGGGCTGAGCGCATCTTGCAGCAGGCCACCGAGTTGGCCGAAAAAAATGGCTTTGTGCGGCGTGAACCGCCGAATGAAGGCTCACGCCGGTTGCTCGCGGCGGCCGCGCAGGGATCGCGGCTGGATAAGCGTTTGTGGACGGGGATTGCGGGGTTGCTCGGTGCACAGGGTAACTCCACTTCGCTGGTAGGCACCGCTGAGCAAGTCGCGGAGGCGTTGGTGGATTACTACGATCTGGGGATCACCACGTTCCTGATCCGTGGGTTTGATCCGTTGAATGATGCCATTGACTATGGCAAGCGCCTGATTCCTCTCACCCGCCAGTTGATCGCTGAACGCGAGCAGGCCCAGCAAGTGGCTTGATCCCCAGGGGAGTTGGTGAGCCAACTCCCCCATTGAAGATTCAGTTCTTGTAGTCGGTATCACTGCGCTCCAACTGCCGGATCAACGCATTCCAATGCCGCGCCACACCCGGTCCTTCGCCACTGGCAAACACCTTGGCCTGCTGCTCAACCTTCTCCACCACCTCCCTCGGCGGGAAAATCAACTCCGCATTCCCCGCAGCCTGCGCTGCGACCTGGATATTGCACGCACGCTCCAACTGCTGCAGCTGCTGGAACGCATGTTCAACACTGACGCCCGCCGTCAACAACCCATGGTTACGCAGGATCATCACACTCTTATCACCCAAATCCGCGACCAGCCGCTCACGCTCGTCAAGGTCGAGGGCAACGCCTTCATACCCGTGGTACGCCACGCGCCCGGAGAAACCGATGGAATGCTGGGAGATCGGCAGCAGGCCGTCTTTTTGCGCCGACACCGCAATACCGTCGCGGGTGTGGGTGTGCAGCACCGCTTGCAGGTCGTGGCGTGCGCCGTGAATGGCGCTGTGGATCACATAGCCGGCATAGTTGATGCCCAGGCCGGTAGGGTCGTCGACGATGGTGCCGTCAAGGTCGACCTTGACCAGGTTGGACGCGCTGATTTCATCGAACAACAAGCCAAAGGCGTTGATCAGGAAATGCTCGTCCGGGCCCGGTACGCGGGCGGAGAAGTGGGTGTAGATATGGTCAGTCCACTTGTACAAGGCCGCCAGGCGATAGGCGGCGGCCAGTTTGACGCGCACTTCCCATTCTTCCGGAGTGACGCGCTGACGAACATTGGTGGAAACGCTGGAAATCGAGGTGACGCTGCTCATGGCAAAACTTCCTGGATGGCCTTAAGGACTTCCAGGCAAGCCTAGGGGATGCAAAAAAATAATAAAAAGCACATTTTAATCTAAGCTAATTATTATTTTTTTTCATATCAGGCTGCATCCTTGATCTTGTGCAACGAGGCCGCGACCCACTTGCCAAACGCATCCACCGGCCCCTGCAGGTTACCGAGGAAGTGCGGATAGATCAGCCACAGGTCCATCACCGGCTTGAAGTCCTTGAGCGGCATCACCGCCAGTTGCTCGCGGTGTGCGCTGCGTTCCAGCAACGGACGTGGCACCAGGCCAAGGCCGAGGCCGTCCGCCACCAGGCCCAATTGCAGCTCAGTACCGAACGTCTCCAGGTTCACCCGCAATGCCAGGCCCTGATCGGACAGGGTCCGCTGCAACCCCGCGCGGAAACCGCAGCCGTCCGGGTTGAGGATCCAGCCATTCTGGTACACATCCGCCAGCTTGCAAGGCTTCTTGGGCAGTTGGGCCTTGGCGCAGACCACCACCAGTTCCATCTTGCCGATGGACTCGCCGATGATGTTGTCCGGGAAGATCTTGCCCGCCGGGAACAACGCCGCCGCCGCATCCAGCTCGCCGCGCTCGATCTTGCCGACCAATTGGCTGCCCCAGCCCGTGGCGACCTGGGCGCGCAGGTCCGGGTATTCGGTACGCAGGTGCTTGAGCGCATCCAGCAGCACCACATCACCGATGGTCTGCGGCACACCCAGGCGCAGCACGCCGGTGGGCGGTGCGTCGGTCGCCACCAGTTCACGCAGCGCATCCATCTCGCGCAGGATCAGCCGGCACTGCTCGTAGACGCGGGTGCCGATCAGCGTAGGCTTGAGGGGCTTGGTGTTGCGGTCGAACAGCTCCACGCCCAGCGCCTGCTCGAAGTTCTGCACGCGGCGGGTGATGGCCGGCTGGGTCAGTTGCAACGACTCGGCGGCATGGCTGATGGACTGGCAACGAATCACTTCGACAAAGGCATCGATATCGTCAATTTTCATTTGGGCCGCACATAGAGAACAGTCATTAAGATGTGTGCGAAGCATAGTTGCAGGAACGCTGTCTGGATAGCCCACGCTGTGATCGATAACGTCTAACGCTATTCAGACCGGTTCTAAATTACCTTCAGCTATAAGCTAATCATTAAAAAATAGCATATTAACTATAAACATTATGCTTAGATAATCCCATCACCACCGACCATGGATTTGTCATGACCCAGGCCAAGCACCCCGAAAGACTCAGAGCCTTCATCGGCGCCCTGGCGGAATTGATCGACGGCAATCCACGCGAAGGCGACCTGTTGCACCGTGGCGGCAAGCTACTGGCGCAACTGGTCAGCCATGACGACTGGCTGCCCGATGCGTTCGCCCAGCCCGATCCCGAGCGCTATCAGCAATTTCTGCTGCATGCCGACTCGCGCCAGCGCTTCAGCATCGTCAGTTTTGTGTGGGGGCCGGGGCAAAGCACACCGATCCATGACCACCGGGTGTGGGGCCTGATCGGCATGCTGCGCGGTGCGGAATTTTCCCAAGGCTTCGAGCGCGCGCCGGATGGCCGCCTGGTGGCTGAAGGCAAACCGATCCAGTTGGTGCCGGGCCAGGTTGAAGCCGTGTCGCCCAAGGTCGGCGACATCCACCAGGTGAGCAATGCCCACAGCGACCAGGTGTCCATCAGTATCCATGTGTACGGCGCCAATATCGGTGCGGTGCGCCGGGCGGTGTACCAGCCCGACGGCAGCGAGAAACTGTTTATCTCCGGTTATTCCAACGCCTTCCTCCCGAATATCTGGGATTTGTCCAAAGAAAAGAGCCCTGCCCTATGACGACTGTATCCACCCGCAGCTTTGCCCAGCTTCGCCAGGCCCTGTTGGACCATCAAGAAGTGGCCCTGATCGACGTGCGCGAAGAGGCGCCGTTTGCCGAATCCCACCCGCTGTTCGCCGCGAACATACCGCTGTCCAAACTGGAGCTGGAGGTGTATTCGCGCATTCCACGGCGCGATACCCAGGTCACCGTCTACGACAACGGCGAAGGCCTCGCGGCCCGTGCTGCCGAGCGCCTGGTCGCCTTGGGCTACACCCAGGTCAGCCTGCTTGAAGGCGGATTGGACGGTTGGCGCAAGGCCGGTGGCGAGCTGTTCATCGACGTGAACGTGCCGAGCAAGGCGTTTGGCGAACTGGTAGAGAGCGAGCGGCACACACCGTCGCTGGCCGCCGAGGAAGTACAGGCCCTGCTCGACAGCCAGGCCGATGTGGTGGTGCTCGATGCGCGGCGTTTCGACGAATACCAGACCATGAGCATCCCCACCGGCATCAGCGTGCCCGGTGCCGAGCTGGTGTTGCGCGCCCGCGAGCTGGCGCCGGACCCGGCCACGCGCATTATCGTCAACTGCGCCGGACGCACCCGCAGCATTATCGGCACCCAGTCGCTGATCAATGCCGGCGTGGCCAACCCGGTGTCAGCGCTGCGCAACGGCACCATCGGCTGGACCCTGGCCGGGCAGAAACTCGCCCATGGCCAGTCACGCCGCTTTGCGCCGACCTCGGAAGAACATCGCCAGGTCGCCGCCGCCGATGCGCGCCGCGTTGCCGACAAAGCCCGCGTGGGTCGTGCGACCCTGGCCGATCTGCACACCTGGCAGCAGGAAGCGACGCGTACTACTTACCTGTTCGACGTACGCACGCCGGAAGAATTTGAAGCCGGCCATCTGCCCGGCGCACGCTCCACACCCGGCGGCCAGTTGGTGCAGGAAACCGACCACGTCGCCAGTGTGCGTGGCGCACGCCTGGTACTCGCGGATGACGACGGTGTGCGCGCCAACATGTCCGCCTCCTGGCTGGCGCAACTGGGCTGGGAAGTGCATGTGCTGGATAACCTGCAACCGGCGCACTTCAGCGAGAAAGGCGCCTGGGTCGCGCCGGTTCCGGCGCCCGCCCAAGCCGAACTGATCAGCCCGCAAACCCTCAGCGACTGGCTCGGCCATGGCGACACCGTGGTGCTGGACTTCACCGCAAGCGCCAACTACGTCAAGCGCCACATCCCCGGTGCCTGGTGGGCCCTGCGCGCACAACTGCCCCAGGCCCTGGGCAAGGTGCCCGCCGCCCAACGCTACGTGCTGACCTGCGGCAGCAGCCAGTTGGCGCGCCTGGCGGTGGCCGAAGTCGAAGCCCTCACCGGCAAGCAAGTGTTCCTGCTACAGGACGGCACCGCTGGCTGGATCAACGCGCAACTGCCGCTGGAAGAAGGTGAAACTCAGTTGGCCTCACCGCGCATCGACCGCTACCGCCGCCCGTACGAAGGCACCGACAACCCCAAGGAAGCCATGCAGGCCTATCTGGATTGGGAATTCGGCCTGGTCGACCAACTGGCCCGCGACGGCACCCATGGTTTCTACGTGATCTGACTCACCCAACCTGCCTGCCCCCACACCGGGTGCAGGCCCGACATCCGACCCCTCTCCAGGCGGAGGCTGAACCCACATACGAGAGGACACCCGCATGACCCTGCACATCACCCGCCTGGAACCCACGATCGGCGCCGAAATCGCCGGCATCGACCTGCGCCAGCCGCTGACCACCGCCCTGCGTGACGAGCTGCGCGAACTGCTGCTCAAGCACAAGGTGCTGTTCTTCCGCGATCAGGCGATCAACACCGAGCAGCAGATCGCCTTCGCCAAGGAATTCGGCGAACTGTACGTACATCCCACCACCCAGCAGAACGACCCGACGCTGCCGCACGCGCACCTGATCGAAGCCCAGGACGAACGCAAGCTCTACGGCCCGCGCATCAGTGGCCGTTGGCACACCGACACCAGCTGGTTGCTGCAACCCACCCTTGGCGCGGTCTTGCGTGCGGTGGATTTGCCAGAAGTCGGCGGCGACACCCTGTGGGCTGATGCCGGTGCGGTGTACCGTGCCTTACCGGATGAACTGCGCGCCGAAATCGACGACCTGCACGTGGTGCACGACTTCAAGAAGTCCCTGGACAAGGTCGGCTACGATTACCCGATCCTCGCCCACCCGCTGGTACGCACCCACCCGGAAACCGGCGAAGACGGCCTGTTCATCAACTTCTCGCAGAACCCTTCGGTGATCGGCTGGACGCCGCAACAGAGCAAGCAACTGATCGACCGTCTGCTGCTGGAATTCAACAAGCCGGAACACCAGGTGCGTTTCAAATGGCGCCCCGGTTCGGTGGCGTTCTGGGACAACCGCTCCACCCTGCATTATCCGGTCTACAACTATGGCGACTACCCACGTCGCATGGAGCGGGTGCTGATTGCCTATGACGATATTCCGCATCGGGTAAGAGCGGCCAACGCGGCCTGACGCCCTTTCAACCACAACAAAGATCCCCTGTGGGAGTGGGCTTGCCCGCTCCCACAAAGGGTCGGCGGCGCTCTCTCGTCCTTCGGAAATAGTCCCATGCCTCCATCGCGCTTTCACTATTGCGCAGCAGCGCTGAGCCTGCTCGCCATCAACTTCCCAGCCCAAGCCGAAGACCCCGACAAAACCCTCGGCACCGTCGTCGTCACCGGCAACCGAGGCAACCAGGCCCGCACCCTCGCCGACAGCCCGTCGCCCATCGACGTGATCAGCGCCGAGCAGCTGCAAGCCAGCGGCAAGGTCGGCCTCAAGGAACTGCTGGCGCGTCTGCTGCCGTCGTTCAACCTGCCGGCGATCAACGGCGGTGGCACCTCATGGTCGGTCCGCGGCGTGACCATGCGCGGGCTTTCCGGTGACCAGGTATTGGTGCTGGTCAACGGCAAGCGCCGCCACAACACCGCGCTGATCAACAACCTCGCGCGCATCGGTACGGCGGCGGTGCCGGTCAACCTGGACCTGATCCCGGTGTCGGCCATCGACCATATCGAAGTACTGCGCGACGGTGCGTCCGCCCAGTACGGCTCGGATGCAATCGCCGGGGTGATCAATATCATCCTCAAGGAAAACGACAGCGGTGGCAGCGCCGAAACCTCGTTCGGCCGCTACGGTGCGGGCGACGGCGACACCGTGCACCAGACTGTCAACTACGGCCTGGCGCTGCCCAACGACGGCTTCGCCAACCTGGCGCTGGACGTCAAGGAACAGGAACCCTTCGACCGTACCGGCAGCGCCACCGGGCGTCTGTACGGCACCGCCGCCGCACCCGACAGCCGCGACCAGACCGTCAACCGCCACGGCTGGAACCCCAGCTATGGCCTGGGCCGCGAGAAGGTCACCAACGCCAGCTATAACCTGGAACTGCCGCTGCAGGACGACCTCAAGTTCTACTCGTTCTCCACCGCCAGCTACCTGGAAACCACCAAGGTCACCGGCAACTACCGCCCCAACGAAATCACCGCCCTGGCCGGCGACCCGAACACACCCTACCCCGACGGCATCCACGCGCAACGGCGCAACCGCACCAAGGACTTCCAGGTGGCCGGTGGCTTCAAAGGCTTGGTCGGCGGTTGGGATTACGACATCAGCTCGACCTGGGGCGAAGACGACTCCACGCTCAATGCCAACAACACGCTGAACCCGTCCTGGGGTCCCACCAGCCCGACCTCGTTCAACCTGGCCTCGCAGATCTTTGACCAGTGGACCAACAACCTGGACCTCAGCCGCCGCTTTGATATCGGCCTTGCCCACCCGCTGCAAACCGCGTTCGGCTTTGAGTATCGCTGGGAGAAGTACCAGATCGAAGCCGGTGACTATGCGTCCTATACGCCCGGCAACTACGTGCTGCCGAGCGGGCCGTTCGCCGGGCAGACGCCGCTGCCGGGGCTGGCCTCGTACAACGGCACCAGCACAGCGGATGCCGGGGAGATCAGCCGCAGCAACGTCGCCAGCTATGTCGACCTGGGCCTGGACGTGACCGACCGCTGGTACGTCGGCGCCGCTGCGCGTTACGAGCGCTACACCCAGGACATCGGCAGCACCTGGAGCGGCAAGTTGTCGACACGCTTCAAGCTCACGCCTGAGTTTGCCCTGCGCGGCACGATCAACAACGGCTTCCGTGCGCCCTCGCTGGCGCAGACGATTTACGCGTCATCCACCTTTACTTCCGGCGGCGTGGTCAACGGCCAGCAGGTCTCGGTGCCGGTCAAGGTGTTGCCGGTGGATACGCCTGAAGCCCAGGCGTTGGGCGCCGAGAAACTCAAGCCGGAGAAATCGCTGAACTACAGCTTCGGCTTCACCTACGAACCCACGCAGAACTACCGGTTGACCACCGACCTGTACCAGATCGGCATCCGCGACCGCATCGTGTCCACCAGCCTGCTGGGCGGGCCGGCGGTGTCCCAGGTGCTGGTTGCCAACGGCCTGTCGCCCGGGTTGTACGCGCAGTACTACACCAACGCGGTGGACACCCGTACCCGAGGCGTCGACATCATCAACGAATACCGCCAGCAACTGGACCTGTACGGCCAAGTGCGCTGGAGCCTGGCCTACAACTGGAACCAGACCAAGATCGAAAAACTCCAGGACACCCCGCCCGCGTTGGCCGGGCTGGGCGCCAACTACCAGATTTTCGACCGCCGCCTGCAAAAGGACCTGACCGTCGCCACACCGCAATCCAAATTAATCCTGGCGGCCAACTGGAAAGTCACCGCCTACACCCTCAACCTGGCCCTGACCCGCTTCGGCAGCTACACCGAAGGCGACAACAACCCGATCAACGACCGCACGTTCAGCGCCAAGTGGATCAGCGATATCGACGCCGCCTACGACATCAACCAGCACTTCACCATCGCCCTGGGCGCCAACAACCTGTTCGACGTCTACCCCGACAAAAAAGGCATCAAGGACTGGGCTGGTGGTTACGAATACGGGCAGTTCTCGCCCTTCGGCTTTGGCGGCGCGTATTACTACACGCGCCTGGCGTACAACTTCTGAGGCCTGGGCGATGACTGAATTGAGCTGTGACGTATTGATTGTCGGCGGTGGATTGGCCGGCACCTGGGCCGCCATCGCCGCTGCACGCGAAGGCGTGAGCGTGATCCTGGTAGACAAGGGCTACTGCGGCACCAGCGGCGTCACCGCCACCGCCGGGCCTGGCCATTGGTGGGTGCCACCCGGCGCCCGCGAAGCCGCCATCGACAAACGCCTAGGCACCGCCTACGGCCTGGCGGATGCACGCTGGATGGCCCGCGCCATCGAGACCACCTGGACCAGCCTGCCAGGCTTGAGCGACTACTACGCCTTCCCGCAAAACGAACAGGGCCAGACCCAATACCGTGGCCTGCGCGGACCGGAATACCTGCGCGGCCTACGCCGTCGGGTGCTGGACAGCGGCGTGAAGATTCTCGATCACCACCCCGCCCTGGAACTGCTGCGCGACGACCACGGCAGCGTCGTCGGCGCCCGTGGCTGGCGGCGCCAGGCCGGCGGCGACTGGTTGATCCGCGCCGGCGCCGTGGTACTCGCCACCGGAGGGTGTGCGTTTCTCTCCCGCTTGCTGGGCAGCCACACCAACACCGGCGACGGTTACCTGATGGCGGCCGAAGCCGGCGCCGAACTGTCGGGCATGGAGTTCTCCAACTACTACTGCATCGCGGTGGCCGGCAGCAGCATGACCCGTTCGATGGTGTACAGCTTTGGTGAGTACTTCGATGCGGCGGATCGTCCGTTAAGCATCAATGGTGGACCGAGTTTTACCGAGGACCTGGCCAAGGCACTGCTCAATGGCCCGGTGTATTGCCGCTTGAATAGAGTGCCTGCGGACATCCGTGCGCAACTGCCGAGTATCCAGCCGAACCTGATGCTGCCGTTTGACCGACGCGGGGTTGATCCTTACCGCGAGCGATTTGCCGTGACCCTCCACCCTGAGGGCACCATCCGTGGCGTCGGCGGGCTGAGGCTGGCGGATGACGACTGCCAGACCAGCGTGCCCGGCGTTTTCGCCGCCGGTGATGCCGCCAGCCGTGAACCGATTGCAGGCGCCACCTCCGGCGGTGGTGCGCAGAACTCGGCGTGGGCCCTGTCGACCGGGCAATGGGCGGGCCGTGGGGCGGCGCGACTGGCACGGCAGAGGGCCGCGTATCACGGCGCGCTACGCGGGTTCGAGGGTGCCTCGGGGGGCAGCGCAGAGCTGGTCCAGCGTATCCAGGCCGAAGTGCATCCATTGGACAAGAATCTGTTTCGCAGCGGCCATCAACTGGAGCGTTCGTTGCGTGAACTCGACAACGTTTGGGACCAGTTGCAATCCACGCCCCTCACCGGCAACCCCCTGCGCGCCCGCGAAACCGCCGCCATGGCTGCCACTGCGCGCTGGTGCTACACCGCCGCCGCACTACGCAAGGAAAGTCGTGGCATGCATCAGCGCAGCGATACGCCTGGACAGCGCTCGCAGTACGACGCGCATCTGCGGCTGTCGGGCGTGGACCAGATACAGGCGCGCTTTGACTCAATCCATCTAGGCCAACCCCAATGATCGAACTGATCTACTCCGACCTGTGCAACGGCTGCGGCCAATGCGTCGCGGTGTGCCCCACCAATGTGCTTGCCGCCGACACAGCCGGCAAACCGCTGATTGCCGACCAACACGCCTGCCAGACCTGCTTCATGTGCGAGCTGTATTGCAGCAGCGACGCGCTGTACGTCGACCCGGACGTCGAACACCTGCGTCATCCTGACCCCGTGGCAGTGCGTGAAGCCGGCTTGCTCGGCCAATACCGCCGCGACTCCGGGTGGGACGAATGGGCCGATGATCCTGCCCATCGCAACGAGCACTGGCGCATGGATGGCATCTTCGCGCTCGCCCGCACCCCATCAACAAATGCAATTAGTGAATAATCAATCAACTCATAATGAATTATTTTGATAATTAACATATAACCAAAAAGAACTTCACAGCGGGTTTTTATGGGAATAACGTTAACTCACTCACCGACCCCTTCTCCAGGCGGAGGTAAACGAACCCCTTCTTGATCTGCCTGGAGCCTGTATCCCATGGTCTTTACCACCCCCTTCAAGCGCCTGCTCCTGGGCACCGCCCTCGCCTTCGGGCTGATCGGCAGCAGCCATGCCGCCGACCTGCAACCGCTGCGCGTGGCCAATCAGAAATCCACGATCAAGGCGCTGCTGGAAGTCTCCGGCGAAGCCAAAAATGTGCCTTATCAGATTCAATGGTCGGAGTTCCCTTCTGCCTCTCCGCTGGGCGAAGCACTGAACGCTGGCGCCGTGGACATCGGTGCCCTCGGTGACGCGCCCTACGTGTTCGCCCTGGGGGCCGGTGCGTCGCTCAAGGTGGTCAGCATCATTCACGCCGAAGGCCGCAACACCACGGCCGTACTGGTGCCCAAGGACTCGCCGATCAAAACTGTCGCCGATCTCAAGGGCAAGAAAATCGTCACCGGGCGCGGTTCCATCGGCCATTACCTGGCGATCAAGGCCCTGGCCACGGCCGGGCTGACCACCCAGGATGTGCAATTCATTTTCCTGCTGCCGAGCGAGTCGCGCCTGGTGCTGGATAACGGCACCGCCGACGCCTGGGCCACCTGGGACCCGTACACCACCGTGGTCACCTCGCAAAGCCAGGCCCGCGTGCTGATCAGCGGCAACAAGCTGTTGAGCAATCACCTGTACCTCGCGGCTACCAGCCAGGCTATCGCCGACAAGCGCGCGCAACTGGATGACTTTGTCGCCCGTCTTGATCGCGCCTATGCCTGGGCCAACGTGCACCCCAATGAATACGCGGCCGCCCAGGCCAAGATCACCGGCCTGCCGCTGGCCGTGCATGTGGAAGTCGCCAAGGACACCCACCTGACCCCAGTCGCCATCGACGACGCGGTCATCAGCGGCCTGCAAGCGACCGCCGACACCTACCAAAAAGAAGGCCTGTTGCTCAAGCATATCGACGTGTCACAGGGCTTCGACAAGAGCTTCAACGCCAAGCGTGTCCCCCTTTCCCAAGCCTCGCGCTAATCAGGAGCAGAACATGAGCAAGCCACGCCATTTAAAATTGGGTGCAATGGTCCACGGTGTCGGTCACGGCTGGGGCGAATGGCGCCACCCGAACGCCCAACCCAACGCCAGCACCAGCTTTGGTTTCTACAAACAGCAGACTGAACTGGCCGAAGCTGCCAAGTTCGACTTCGTGTTCATCGCCGACAGCCTGCATATCCACGCCAAATCCAGCCCGCATTACCTCAACCGTTTCGAGCCGCTGACCATTCTGTCGGCGCTCGCAGCGATCACCACCCACATCGGCCTGGTGGCGACCGTGACCGTCAGCTACACCGAGCCCTACCAGGTGGCGCGCCAGTTCTCGTCCCTGGACCATATCAGCGGCGGCCGCGCTGGCTGGAACGTGGTCACCTCGTGGCTGAGCGGCACCGCCGACAACTTCGGCAAGGCCGAGCACCCACCCCATGCCGTGCGCTACCGCATCGCCAAGGAACACGTGAACGCGGTCAAGGGCCTGTGGGATTCCTGGGAAGACGACGCCTTTGCCTACAACAAGCAATCCGGCGAATTCTTCACTCCAAGCAAGCTGCATGCGCTGAACCACAAGGGCGAGTTCTTCTCGGTAAAAGGCCCGCTGAATATCGCGCGTTCACGTCAGGGCCAGCCGGTGATTTTTCAGGCCGGCACCTCCGAAGATGGCCGCAACTTCGCCGCAGAAAACTCCGACGCGATCTTTGTGCATGTGGACAGCATCGAGGAAGGCCTGGCCTATGCCCAAGACCTGAAGCGCCGTGCCAAAGGCTTTGGGCGCGACGCCAACAGCCTGTCGATCCTGCCGGGTATCCGCCCGATTGTCGGCCGCGACGAGGCCGAAGTGGAAAGCCGCTACCAGCAGGCCGTGGACCTGGTCACCGTAGAGGATGCGATCGTCGCCCTCGGCCGCCCATTCAACGACCACGACTTCAGCAAGTACCCATTGGACGCGCCGTTCCCGGAACTCGGTGACCTCGGTTCCAACAGCCAGAAAGGCGGTTCCGACCGCATCAAGCAACTGGCCAAGGACGAAGGCCTGACCCTGCGTGAAGTGGCCCTGCGTTTCTCGCGACCCAAGCGCGATTTTGTCGGCACCCCGGAGCAAGTCGCCGATGCGATCCAGACCTGGTTCGAAACCGGCGCCAGCGATGGTTTCATCATCAATTCGGTCCTGCCGGATGGCTTGCAGTACTTCACCGAGCTGGTGGTGCCGGTGTTGCAGCAACGCGGCCTGTTCCGCACCGACTACAGCGGCCAGACCCTGCGTGACAACCTGGGCCTGGCGGTGCCGGTCAACCGCTACAGCGTCGCCGCCGAGGTTGAAGAGCAGCAGGAGGCGCTGGCATGAGTGAATCCCTCAACCGTCAGTTGGCCGACCTGCACGCCGAGCGCGTTGCGACCTGGGCGCCGGAGTCGCTGAAGATCAATATCGACCAGCGCCAGCGCCTGGTGGATGAAGCGCGACCCGACGACTACGTACAGGTGGGCGACGAACTGGACCCGTTCACCCTGCTCACTGTAGAAGGCGGCGAGTTGAACCGTGAGCTGCTGCTGGCCGACGGCCCGGCAGTGCTGGTGTTCTTCCGCTTTGCCGGCTGCCCGGCCTGCAACATCGCCCTGCCCTATTACGAGCGCCAACTCTACCCACGCTTGCGCGAACTCGGTGTGCCGCTGGTAGCGGTGAGCCCGCAGGTGCCGGAGCGCCTGGTGGAGATCAAGACCCGTCATAACCTGCAGTTGCTGGTGGCCAGCGACCCCGATAACAACCTCGGCCGACGCCTTGGCATTCTCTACAGTTTTGATGAGGCGTCGCGCAACGCCGCATTGGCCAAGGGCAACCCCATCGGAGAAACCACGGGTACCGGCACCTGGGAATTGCCGCAACCAACGGTGGTGGTGATTGCCAGGGATGGCAGCGTGGCGTTTGTGGAAGTGAGCCCGGATTGGTTGGTGCGCACGGAAGCTGAGCCGGTGTTGCAAGCCGTTGAACAGCTACTTGCCCAACAGCCTGTGCAACTCGCGATTTAAGGACACCCCCATGAGCCAATCCTCGCAACCTTCCTTACGCTCCGTGGAAGTCGCCCACTTCGACGCCCTGCTCGAACACCTCACCACCGAGCTGGCCAGCACCGCGCACGTCTATGACGAAAGCGGCGCCTTCCCCCATGCCAACTTCCAATTGCTGCACCAGCATGGCCTGGTCGCCCTCACCGTGCCCAAGGCCCTGGGCGGCGGCGGTGCCAGCCTGCCCCAGGCGCGCAAGGCCATCAGTGCGATTGCCAAGGGCGAACCGTCCACCGCGCTGATCCTGGTGATGCAGTACCTGCAACACACACGCCTGCAAGACAGCAAGACCTGGCCCGCCCACCTGCGCACCCAAGTGGCCGAAGACGCCGTGCGCAACGGCGCACTGATCAACGCCCTGCGCGTCGAACCCGACCTTGGCACCCCGGCCCGTGGCGGCCTGCCGGCGACCACTGCGGTGCGCACCGCCGAGGGTTGGCGCATCAGCGGCCGCAAGATCTACTCCACCGGCAGCCATGGCCTGAGCTGGTTCAGCGTGTGGGGCCGCAGTGACGATGCCGACCCACTGGTAGGCGCCTGGCTGGTGCCCAAAAACAGTCCCGGCGTGACCATCATCGACACCTGGGACCACCTGGGCATGCGCGCCACCTGTAGCCATGAAGTGGTGCTCGACAACGTGCTGGTGCCGCTGGACCACGCCGTCAGCGTCAGCCCCTGGAGCGCGCCGTCGCCGGAGCTGGATGGCGAAGGTTTCCTGTGGATGTCGGTGTTGTTGTCCTCGGTATACGACGCCGTAGCCCAGGCTGCGCGGGACTGGCTGGTGAACTGGCTGGAAGAACGCGCGCCGTCCAACCTCGGTGCTGCCCTGTCGACCTTACCGCGCTTCCAGGAAACCGTCGGCCATATCGACACCCTGCTGTTCGCCAACCGCAGCCTGCTCGACGCAGCCGCCGAAGGCCACACCCCCGCCGCCCATGCGGCGCAGTTGAAGTACCTGGTGACCAACAATGCGATCCGCGCCGTGGAGCTGGCCATCGAAGCCTCGGGCAACCCTGGCCTGTCGCGCCATAGCCCGTTGCAACGGCATTACCGCGACGTGCTGTGCAGCCGCGTACATACCCCGCAGAACGACGCCGTATTGCAAGGCGTCGGCAAAGCCGTCTTCGCCCAACGCCAGAAGGAACGCACATGAGTCAGGTGATTATCGCCAGCCAGCTGGACGAAGATTTCAATGAAGTGATTCGCGACCGCCTGGCAAAGATCCATCCCGAGGCCCAGGTGATCGGCGTGCCCGTTGGCGTACCGAGCGACCTGCCGCCCCAGGCGAATATCCTGCTGCTGCGCCCGATCAATGTGCGCGGCTACACCGCGCCGGACACCCCGCCACCGGGTTGGCCGTACGGCGCGCAATGGGTGCACCTGGTGTCGTCGGGCATCGATTTCTATCCGCAATGGCTGTTCAACGGCCCGCCGGTGACCACCTCCCGTGGCAGTGCCGCTGACAACCTGGCCGAGTTTGCCTTGGCCGCGATCTTTGCCGCCTCCAAGCATTTGCCGGACATCTGGGTAAAGGATTCGCAGTGGAATTTCACCGCGTTGCATCCACTGAAGGGCACCACCCTGGGCATCCTGGGGTTTGGTGCGATAGGCGAACGCCTCGCGCAAAAAGCCCTGGCCCTGGGGATCAAGGTCGTAGCGCTGCGCCAAAGCCAGGCGCCGTTCAGCGCGGGCGTAGAAGCTGCCAACGACATCCACGACCTATTCGCCCGCGCCGATCACCTGGTGGTGGCGGCACCGCTGACCGAGTCCACGCGGCAGCTCATCAACCGTGACGTGCTGGGCAGCGCCAAGCCGGGGTTGCACCTGATCAACATCGCGCGGGGTGGTTTGCTGGATCAGGAGGCGCTGTTGGAAGCACTGGACAATGGGCAGATCGGGCTGGCATCGCTGGATGTGACCGAGCCGGAGCCGCTGCCGGATGGGCATCGGTTGTACAGCCACCCGCGTGTGCGGTTGTCACCGCATACCTCGGCCATTTCGACCAACAGCAAAGAGGAGATTGCCGAGACGTTCTTGGCGAATCTGGAGCGGTATGTGGCCAATGTTGAGCTCTACAACCGCGCCAATTGATCGCCGTCTACTTGATGCGGTAGTGGAAGGTATTGCGTACTGCCGGCACCGGCACGGGCTTTCCATCGACGATCCTCGGCTGGTAGCGAAAGGTATTCGCCGCCGCCAGTGAGGGCCGCATGAACAGCGGATGGCAGCCGTCCAGCACCTTGGGGTTTTCGACACGCCCTTGGGTGTTGACGGTGTACTCCACCGAACAATCGCCTTCGATGTTTTTGTCCAGGGCACGCTCCGGATAGTCCGGCGCCTCTTTGCTCAAGGGTTGGTACTGGCGGCTGTCGAAGGCCGGCGCGGCGGCCGGTGCGGTGGGGCGCGCGCGTTCCGCAGCGAGGCGCTCCTGGGCCAGGCGCTCCTGTTGCTGTTCCAGCTTCTTTTCCTCGACCCGCTTGCTCGCCAACGCGGCTTTTTCCAGCTTTTGTGCCTGGATCTGTGGATCGATCACCGGTTTCGCCGGCACGGGAACGACCACAGGCTCCGGCGCAGGCGCTGCGACGGCCACAGGCTCAGGCACGGGAGCTGGCGTCGGCGCTGGCGGCATCATCACCAACTGGGTATGCATCACCCTCGGCGTTTCCATCGGCGGTCTATCTGTCGACCCGCCCAGCATCAGCGCCGCCAGGACGCCCACATGCAGCGCCACCGCGAGGCTGGCCGCCACGCTGTTTCTCCAGAACCCGGAAGGCTCCCCAGGTGCTACCGCCAGCATCGGACTGTGCATGATCATCGCCGTCATTGCGGGGCCTCGGTCACCAACCCCAGATGGCTGACACCGCCCTTCTGCAACACCGCCATGGCCGCCACGACCCGGCCGTAGCCCGCGTTGTCGTCGGCGCGGATATACACCTGGGTGTCGCTGCGCGCCGCCACCACCTGCATGACCTTGGCGCCCATTTCGTCGAGGGTCACGGCGCTGTCGGTCTGGTGGGTGGTGTCGAGTTCGCCGCCCAGGTTCCAGTAGTAGCCGCCGTCGGCCTTTACCGACAGCGTGAGGATCTGTTGGCGGGTGTCGGTGGCCAGGGCCTCGGCGGCGACCTTGGGCAGCTCGATTTTTACGCCTTGGGTCAGCATCGGCGCGGTGACCATGAAGATCACCAGCAGCACCAGCATCACGTCGATGTAAGGCACCACGTTCATCTCGGCCTTGGGCCCGTGCTTGCGTTGCGGCCTGGTCAACATCGGTTTGCTCCTTGCTCAGGCGGCCACGGCCAGGTTGATCGGCGTACCGCGCAAGGTGCGGTGCAGGCGCACTTGCAGCTCGTTGCCGAAGGCGTAGTAGCGGGTCAGCAGAGTCTGGCCACGTGCGGCGAAACGGTTGTAGGCAATCACCGCCGGGATGGCCGCAAACAAGCCAATGGCGGTGGCGATCAGTGCTTCAGCGATGCCAGGCGCCACGGTGGACAGCGTGGCCTGCTGCACTTGGGACAAGCCGATAAAGGAATTCATGATGCCCCACACCGTGCCGAACAAACCGATGTAGGGGCTCACCGAACCCACGGTCGCCAGAAATTGCAGGCCCTTTTCCAGCTCGATTTCCTGCTCGGTGATCGCTACCTGCAACGCGCGCTCGACCCCTTCCAGCACGGCCGGATCGTGGCCCTGCAGGTGCTGGCACTCCTGCACCCCCGCGATAAAGATCGGCGCAATGCCGCCCTCGCCCGCCTGCACGGTTTCGCGGTACAGCGGCTGCAAGTCCGCAGCGCGACGAAAGCGCAGCAAAAAACCCTTCAACTGGCGCTCCAGGCGGCGCAACACACTGGCGCGCTGGATGATCAGGTACCAGCTGAGCAAGGAGGCCAGCAGCAACGTCACCATCACCGCCTTGACCAACAGGCTGGCTTCACTGATCAAACCCCAGATCGTCATATGTTCCATCGTCGCGTGCATGGTTAAGCTCCTATTCGATTAAAAAGTGATGACCGGGTGATGACGCCTACGGCAATTTAAGTGCGCGGGTCACCTCAGCCCAAGGCACGAACTTGAAGTTCTGGGTCTGCTCGGGCATGCGTTTGCGGCCGTCCTGCACCACCAGCAGGCCCTTGCTCCAGGGTCCGCCGAGGTTGATGGCGGTGACTTCCAGACCATCGGTTTCCGAAGCACCATCAATCCCCGCTGCCGCATTCAGGCCGACACGGAAGGTGCCGTGGGTGGCGAACGGTGGCTCGGCATCCAACACCAGGTAGCTGTCATTGCCTTGGCTGGAGATCACCAGGTAGTCGCGTTCATGGCTCTGGTAGAGCGCCAGGCCCTCGACATCCGCATGCAACTGCGGGCCGACCTTGATCACGCTGGTGAGCGTGGCCGGTTGGTCAGCACGGGCATCCACCGCCCAGACGCCGACGTCTTCTTCACCAATGAACAGGCGCTGGCGCTGGTCATCGGCCACGCAGCCCTCGGGTTGGCTGTCGACTTTGAACTGGCGCACCAACTCGCCCTGCACTCGGCCGTCCGGCGCACTCAGGCGGTATTGCAGGAAGGTGCCGTCCTTGCCATTGGCGATCGCGTAGATCTCACCGCTGGCAGGCTGGAACAGGCAGATGCCGTAGATTTCCTTGAGCGGCGTCGGCACTTCACCGGCTTCGCGCAGTTCGCCGCTCTGGCGGTCAATGCTGAACAGGCTCAGGCTGTTGTGATCGCGATTGCTCGCCACGGCCAGGTCGACTGTTTGCGCGCCGAGCTTGAAGTTGGGGCGCACATCGACGTTATTCAGGCGGCCGACCGCCAGTTCCTGCAGCAGCTTGCCGTCGAGGTCATAGGCCAGCAGGCCCTGCTTTTTGTTGGTGCCGAGCACGCGGCTTTTGGCCGGTTGTTCGGGGTGAATCCAGATCGCCGGGTCATCCGCCGCATCCCCCTGGCGACCGACCGGGTCGGTCTGGCGCAGGGCAGCGACTTCCGGCACTACCGGCTCGGCGGCCACAGGCGTTGCCTTCCAGTCGAGTTTGCCCTGGTAGAGCCTGCCGGTGTCGTCATCCCGCACCAGCACGTGCTGGCCGTTGACGCTCAGTTGCTCCGGCTCTTTCAAGCCTGGCAGCGTCAGGCTGCCCTGTTCGACCCAGCGCTCGCCGGTTTGCTGGAACAGATGCAGTTGGGCCGTCTTAGGATCCAGCGTCACCACCCCGCCCGGCACCAGCGCCATGGCGCCGGCCTCGCGTTTGGGGTTGTCGAACAGTGCTACCGGCGTGCGTTTCACCTCCGCCTCGGGGTGCGCCGGGTAGGCCCACCAGCCGACGTTTTCTTCATTGACCAGCAACTGCTGGGTCGCATCATCCACCTGGCAGAACTGTGCCGACGGCGGCAATGGCAAACCGCGCACGCGCTGAGGCTCGCCTAACAACGTCGAACCGTTGCCTACCAGCCATTGCTCGCCCTTGCCCTCTTCCCCCACCAGGAATACAAACAGGTTGGCGGCTGCGTCGCGGAACAGGCACAGGCCATTGACCGGGTAATCGCGGGTGGGCAGGTACAGCGGTTTGCCAAAGGTCTTGCTCGCGGCATCAAGGCTCACCAACAGCGCCTGCTGGCGGTCGTTGTCGAGGCTGGCCACCAGCACCTGGGCACCGGCGCCGCGGGTGTCGAGGCTGCTGAAATTGCCTTTGAAGCGGGCCAGTTCAGCACCTTGATGGTCGAGCAGTTGCAGGCCGTCGCGGGTGCTGGTGGCCACGCGTTCAGTGCGACCCGGCAGAAAAGCCACCGCCTGCGCATTCAGGCTCGGCGCCCAAGGAGTCAGCGCCAGGTCAGCGGCCATGACCGGCGAGCAAGCGGCCAACGCGATCAGCAGGTACAGCTTGGAAATTCTCATGAACAATCAAAATCCTTGGGTCAATCAGAAATGGGTGAAGGTCAGGCCCAGCTTGTAGGTCGGGCCATACTCTTCGTACTGGCCGTTGTAGCTGCGGTGGCCGGTGTAGACGAAGTAGGACTCATCGGTAAGGTTCTGGGCCTCGAAGCTGACTTGCAGGTTCTTGGTCAGCGAATAGCGCGCGCTGAAATCGACGAAGGTCTGGGCGTCGACATGCAGGTCGTGGGCCTTGTCGTTGATCGAGGCCAGCTCAAAGAGGTAGGCCGATTTGTAGTTGGCCGAGAGACGCAGGCTGAGCTTGTCGTTTTCCCAACCCAGCATCAGGTTACCGACGGTGTCCGATTGGTTGGGCAGGCTGATATTGCGCTTGCGATTCGTGCCGCTGGCGCTGTCGAAGCCTTCGATGTCAGCACTGGAGCGGCTGAACGTGGTGTTGGCACCGACCAGCAGGCCGTTCCACGGTGCCGGCAGCCAATCGAATTTCTGTGAGTAGGCCAGTTCCAGGCCGTAGAGCTTGGCGCTGTCGCCGTTGGCGTAGGTATGCGCCTCGGAAAAGTTGGTCCAGGCCCCGGTGCCGGCCAGGTCGGTGTTGTAGACGAAGTTCTTGATGTCCTTGTAGAACACGAATGCCGATACGGTGCCGGCGCGGCCCATGAAATGTTCGATGCCCAGGTCCAGGTTGCTCGATTCCAGGGGCTTGAGGTCCGGGTTGCCAAAAGTGGCTTCGTCATCGTCGATCACGAACCCCGGCGCCAACTGGCCGAAGGTCGGGCGCACCACCGATTTGGTCCAGGCCGCACGCACCTGGGTGTTCTTGTCGATCTGGTAGCGCGCATGCAGGCCCGGCAGCCAGTGGTGATAGCGGCGCTTGGTCTCGGTAGGTGTGAACACACCATCGGTAGCGCCAGTCCCCTTGGCTTCGAACTCGGTGCCCTCGTAACGCAGGCCGGCGATGAAACGCCAGTCGTCGATATCAACGGTGTTCATCAGGTAGCCGGCGTTGATGTCTTCACGGATGGTGAAGTCGTTGACCCGGGACTCGGTCTCGTCATAGAAGTCCGCAGCGTTGAGGCTGCCGATCAGCTGCTTGATGCTGCTGGGGCTGATGCCCGGCCCGTAGTTGCCCAGGCGATAGTCGACGTTGCCTTTCTGGAACTGGCTGAGGTTGAGCTGGTCGGCGGTAAAACCGAGGGTGTCGAAGTCTTTGTAGACCCAGGCTTCCAGGTCGTTGTCCTTGTTGCGACGACTGACCTTGCCGCCGAACTTCACCTGGGAGGCATAACCGCTCAGGTCGTAGTCGCGGGCCAGGTCCAGGCGCAGGTTTTTCTCGGTGTCTTTAGTGTTCTGTTTTTCCCAGTCGACCTTGTCGAGGGTGAAGTTGCGCGCGTCGTAGAAACCGCTGCCGATGATCGGGCGTGGCTTGTCCTTGTCGTAGAAGCCGCTGTTGGCAAAGTCGCCGCCGTCGAAGGTGGCACCGGCGATGTGCGCCGGACTGTCTTCGCTGGACTGGCTGTAGCCGGCCTGGCCGCTCAGGGTCCACAGGCCGAGCATGCGCTCGCCGCCGAATACGTAGGACTGAATCTCCTGGGTTTCTTCGCGGTTCTTCAGCTTGCGCTTGGCCTCGGCATCGCCCAGCTCGCCGGGCGCTAGGGGGTCGGCAAATTCGAGGCTGGTGGCGTTGCGGGTCTCGGTGTCTTTGTAGCGGCTGTAGAGGGTGCGCAGGTAGTAGCTGCTGAGGTCATCGGGCTTGTAGTCGAAGTTAAGGCCGCCACCGGCACGTTCGCGGCTGATGTCGTAGTCGCGCTGCTCGAATTCATTGAGCTTGGCACCATTGGTGAAATCCCAGGCGCCGCCGGTTTCGACGTTGTCCGAGCCAAAGTCACGCTTCTGCCAACTCAACGCGGCGGCCACGCCGAAGTTGTCGATGCCGTCGCCGAGGCTGAAACGGTTACTGGCGGCGCCGGAAAACTTGGGGCTGGTCTGGCTTGTGTTCTTGTCGTAGCTGGCCTCGGTGCTGCCGGTGTAGAACAGGCCCTTGTGGTCGAAGGCCGACAGGCTTTGCACATCAACGGTGCCGCCCAGGGAGTTGGCGTCCATGTCCGGGGTAAGGGTCTTGATCACCGACAGCGACTGCACCAACTCCGAGGGCAGCACATCGAGGGCCACCGCGCGGCGTGCGCTTTCCGGGGCGGGCACCAGGGTGCCGTTGATGGTCACGCTGTTGAGGTCCGGGCCGAGGCCGCGCACGCTGACAAAGCGCCCTTCGCCCTGGTCGCGCTCCACGCTGATACCCGGCAGGCGCTGCGCTGCTTCCGCGACGTTCTCATCCGGCAACTGGGCCACGCCGTCGGCATGCACCACGCTCTTGATGCTGTCGGCGCTGCGTTGCTCCTTGAGCGCCTGATCAATGGCTGCCGCCTGGCCGACCACTTCGACGTGCTCGGTGTTAGCCACTTCGGCCGCCCAAAGCCGCTCGCTGGCCATCGCCAGGGCCAAGGCAGTAAGCGTGAAGCCGACGAGCCCGGTGCGCTTGTACATGCAATCCTCCCCAAGAATCCATTGGCGCCAGGCAAGAGGCCCGGCAACTGGGAGGGCACGCTAGGGGTGGGGGATGACGGTTCTGTGACAGGGGTTGGCGCAAAGCCACGTAAATCGCGGTTTTTAGCTTGTTCCGGCGAGCAAATGAGCTGAAATGACCTCGATCAAAATGTGGGAGCGGGCTTGCTCGCGAATGCGGTATTGCAGCTAGCACATGTGTGGCTGATCCACCGTATTCGCGAGCAAGCCCGCTCCCACATTTGTTTTGTGTTTGGCAGGAGATTGTGTGTATGCCATGAGCTGATTCGACCCCTCCCCACCGTCACGCAACCGTCACATCCATCTGCTGTGCTGGCGCCCATCGCTTTTTTGCCCAAGGACTCGCGGCCATGTTTTCCGTGCTCAAACCCCACCGCTGGAAACTCTCCCTGCTGCTGATCGCCGCCAACCTCGGGCTGATCCTGCACCTGGCCTGTGGGGAGCTCAAGAGCTTCAGCGAATGGGTGTGGCTGGATATCTTCGGCGAAGGCGGCTCTGCGCTGTTGGCGTTGGTGTGGCTGGGCCTGGTGCTGAAAAGCCGCCCTGCCGGGCGCGTCACCAACTACCTGGCGCTGGGCCTGTCGTGCATATTTTTCTCCTGGTGGATCGACAGCCTCGATGAGTTCATCCGCCTGCCCGACAGCATCACCTGGGATCACTGGCTGGAGTCCGGGCCGATGCCGGTGGGCATGATCCTGCTGACCATCGGCATCTACCACTGGCACCGCGAACAACTGGCGATCAGCGCGCAGATGGAAAAGCGCGAGCGGTTGTTCCGCGAACACCGGCTGTTCGACAAACTCACGCCGCTGGCCGGTGCCGACTACCTCAAGCGCCAGTTGGCCGACAGCCTGCACGACAGCCACGCGCAGCAACAGCCGCTGTCGTTGCTGGCCCTGGACCTGGACAACTTCGCCGCCATCAACCAGGCCTACGGGCATGCCGAAGGCGATGCGGTGTTGCAGGCGCTCAGCCATTTGCTGCTGCTCAACCTGCGCCGCCAGGACCTGCTGTGCCGCCTGGCCGGTGACCGGTTTGTGGTGCTGTTGCCCAACACCGGCGAGCGCCAGGCCAAGGAGCTGGCGCTGGAGTTGCAGCAGGCCGTGCGCGGCCTGGCCCACAAGACCCGGCTGCACGGTGAGCGCCTGCAACTGGCGGCGACCACCGCCGTGGTCATGGCGCTGGACGAGCCGCCCCACGACTTGCTCAAGCGCCTCAACCTGGCCCTGGCCAGGGCCAAGCAACCCCTGGCGAAAAGTGCCTGAGATGGCCGTCAAGACCAGTTGGTATGAAGCGGACAGTCGCTTCATCCCCGGGCACTACCAACCCGCCACGCTGATCGACCTGGCCCTGTCCCGGGACATCGACAGCCACCGCCTGCTGCGCGGCACCGGCTTGTTCCACGAAGACATCCTGGCCGGCACGGCGCGGCTGAGCCCGCAGCAGTTCCTCGGTTTGATCGGCAACAGCCGCAAACTGCTCGACGCCGACGACAGCAGCTTCCTGTTTGGCCAACGCCTGTTGCCCGGCTATTACGGCGCCGCCAGTCACGCGTTGGGCCATGCACAGAACCTGCACCAGGCACTCGACATCCTGATCCAGCAACAGGTGCTGCTCAGCCCGTTGGTGACGCTGCAACTGGAACTGGATGAGCACCACGCCTACCTGTACTGGCTGGACAGTTGCGGTGCCGGTGAACACTGGCGCTTCTTGCTGGAAGCCAGCATGACCTCACTGGTTGCCATGAGCCAATGGCTCAGTGGCGAGCGCCTGCCATGGACGGCCAGCTTCAGCCATGCTGAGCCGCGCTATGTCGAGCAATACTGGGTGAACTTGGGGGAAGACACGCGTTTCGAGCGACCACTGGACATGCTGAGCATCCCCCGCCAATACCTCACCCGCGCCTGGCCGGGCGCCTCGGCCACCGCCGGCCAGGTGGCGCGCCAACAAGCGCGCGAGCAGATCGAACAGCTGGGTTTCACCGGCAGTTTTCTGGATTGTCTCTACGACTACCTGCGCGAGCAGGTGCGCCAGCCGCCGAGCCTGGAACACGCCGCGCACGCTTTCGCCATGAGCCCGGCGACCCTCAAGCGCAAGCTGCACAAGCACGACACCGGTTTTCAGCAGCAGGTCGACCGTGTGCGCAAACAAGTGGCGCTGCACCTGTATCAGGTCAAGGGCTACAGCAATGACGAAGTGGCGGCGTACCTTAACTTCAACGACGCGGCGAACTTTCGCCGCTCATTCAAGCGCTGGACCGGCAGCACGCCCAACCTGATCCGCCAGCTGTTCAACAGCCGCTAGCCAGGCGTTCACGCAGGAACTCCACCAGCGCCTGCACCGGCCGCGAGCTTTGCCGGTGTTGCGGGTACACCGCCGACAAGGTCAGTGCTTCGGGGGCGAACTCGTCGAGGACGGTGACCAGGCGGCCATCCTTCAAGGCATCGCCGACGATAAAGGTCGGCAGGTAGGTCACACCCAAGCCAGCGATGGCGGTGTCGCGCAGCAAGTCGCCGTTGTTCACGCGCATACGCCCGCTCACATTCAGCGCCTGCACCTTACCCTTGAAACGCCATTGCACCTGGCGGCCATGGCCGTAGGGCAGGCAGTCGTGGTCGGCAAGGTCTTCCGGTTTTTGCGGCGTACCGCGCAGGGCCAGGTAGTCGGGGCTGGCACAGTACACCCGTGGGATGCTGGCGATACGCCGGGCAATCAAGGTGGAATCTTCCAGGGTGCCGATGCGCAGCACCAGGTCGTAGCCTTCGCCGATCAGGTCCACGGGGCGGTCGCTCAAGTCGACCTCCACCGACACCTGGGGATGGCGCTGCAGAAACAGCGGCAACAGGCAGCCCAGGTGGGCCATGGCAAACGACAACGGCGCGCTGAGGCGGAGGGTGCCACGGGGCTCGCTGTTCTGCCCGGCGATGCCCTGCTCCACTTGCTCGACTTCACCGAGCAGGCGCAAGGCGGACTCGTAGTAACTCTGGCCGAGTGGGGTGACATCCAGGCGGCGTGTGGAGCGGTTGAGCAGACGCACGCCGAGGCGGTCTTCCAGCTGGATCAGGCGGCGGCTGACGAACTGCTTGGACAGGCCCAGTTGCTCGGCGGCAGCGGTGAAACTGCCGGACTCCATGACCTGGCAGAACAGGCGCATGTCTTCGAAGGGGTTCATTGTCGCTTCTCGGTGGACGATGGGCTGTTTTATAACCGGTTAGTCGCAACACCACAAAGCAAATGTGGGAGCCCGCTCTCACACAAGCCCGGCTCCCACAGGGTTCAGCGGTGTGATGCAGAATCGCTTACTTGGTAAACGCCGAGTAGCTGTTCATCAGGTTGCGGTAGTTGGGAATGCGCGGCGACAGCAGGTTGGCCAGGCCTTCCATGTCGTTGCGCCAGTCGCGCTGCAATTCGCAGGCAACCGCGAACCAGTTCACCAGTTGTGCCCCAGCGGCGGTCATGCGTGCCCAGGCCGCCTGTTGCACGGTTTCGTTGAAGGTGCCCGACGCATCGGTGACCACGAACACTTCAAAGCCTTCCTCCAGGGCGCACAAGGTCGGGAACGCGACGCACACGTCCGTCACCACACCGGCGATGATGATCTGCTTGCGGCCGGTGGCCTTGACGGCCTTGACGAAATCTTCGTTGTCCCAGGCGTTGATCTGGCCAGGGCGGGCGATGTACGGCGCGTCCGGGAACAGCTCTTTGAGCTCGGGCACCAGTGGGCCGTTGGGACCGCTTTCGAAGCTGGTGGTGAGGATGGTCGGCAGGTTGAAGAACTTCGCCACATCGGCGAGGGCCAGGACGTTGTTCTTGAATTCGTTGGGTGAGAAATCCTGTACCAGGGAGATCAGGCCAGTCTGGTGGTCGACCAACAGTACAACAGCGTCATCTTTGTTCAAACGAGGGCTAGCCATGGTTCAACTCCTTACGGGGGATGGGAAATCAGAAAGCAAAGCACGAACAGCCAAACGCACCCCAGAATCCCTGGAAGTCGCTGACCGGCACGCTGGAGAGCCGCGCTTTTTCGTGGCCGTGGGCATGCACGCCGCACGGGCCGCTGCATTGGTGAACTTGAGCCTGCAACGGCGAACTCGGGCGCCAGTGACCCGGCACCTTGACCACCGGCGACCAGTCCGGCAGCACCGGCACGCGGGGCGGTGCGAAATCTTCGAAGTCACCGGCGCCGTAGACCACCTTGCCGCCGACTACGGTGAGTACCGATTCGATCCACTTGATGGCTTCTTCATCGACACTGAAGAAGTCCGCTGACAACGCGGCTACGTCCGCCAGTTGACCAACCTTGATCTGGCCCTTCTTGCCCTGCTCGGACGAGAACCAGGCGCTGCCATGGGTGAACAGTTCCAACGCAGTGAGGCGCGGCAGGCCTTCGGCGTGCAGCTCCAGGCCGCCAACGGTGCGACCGCTGACCATCCAGTACAGCGAAGTCCACGGGTTGTAGCTCGACACCCGCGTCGCATCGGTGCCCGCGCCGACCGGCACGCCTTCGGCAAGCATGCGCTTGATCGGCGGCGTGGCTTCGGCCGCCTTGGCGCCGTAACGCTCGACGAAGTACTCGCCCTGGAACGCCATGCGGTCCTGGATCGCAATGCCACCGCCGAGGGCACGCACCCGCTCGATATTTTTCGGTGTGATGGTTTCAGCGTGGTCGAAGAACCACGGCAAGCCATTGAACGGAATGTCGCGGTTGACCTTCTCGAACACGTCGAGCATACGCGAGATGGACTCGTCATAGGTCGCGTGCAAACGGAACGGCCAGCGCTGCTCCACCAGGTGGCGTACCACCGGTTCCAGTTCCTGCTCCATGGTCAACGGCAGGTCCGGACGCGGCTCCAGAAAGTCCTCGAAATCCGCCGCCGAGAACACCAGCATCTCGCCCGCGCCGTTGTGGCGCAGGTAGTCATCGCCCTGGTGCAGGGTGACACTGCCGGTCCAGTTCTTGAAGTCGCTGAGTTCTTCCTTGGGCTTCTGGGTGAACAGGTTGTAGGCGATGCGCACCGTCAACTGTTCGTCCTTGGCCAACTGCTCGATCACCGCGTAGTCATCGGGGTAGTTCTGGAAACCACCGCCGGCATCGATGGCGCTGGTCAGGCCCAGGCGATTGAGTTCACGCATGAACTGGCGGGTCGAGTTGACCTGATACTCCAGGGGCAGTTTGGGGCCTTTGGCCAGGGTCGAATACAGGATCATCGCGTTGGGACGCGCCACCAGCATGCCGGTGGGATTGCCGTTGCTATCCCGCACGATCTCGCCGCCCGGCGGGTTCGGCGTGTCCTTGGTGTAGCCAGCCACACGCAGCGCGGCGCGGTTGAGCAAGGCACGGTCGTACAGGTGCAGCACGAACACCGGGGTGTCCGGTGCGGCCTGGTTGAGCTCTTCCAGGGTCGGCATACGCTTCTCGGCAAACTGGAATTCGTTCCAGCCACCCACCACGCGCACCCATTGCGGCGTCGGCGTGCGGTCCGCCTGGTCCTTGAGCATGCGCAAGGCATCGGCCAGTGAGGGCACGCCTTCCCAACGCAGTTCCAGGTTGTAGTTCAGACCGCCACGGATCAGGTGCAGGTGCGAGTCGTTGAGGCCGGGGATGACGGTGCGGCCCTTGAGGTCGATGACCTGGGTGCCACTGCCGCGCAGGGCCATGGCTTCACCGTCGGTGCCCACGGCGACGAAGCGCCCCTGGTGAATGGCGACGGCAGTAGCACGGGGGTTTTCACGGTCCACGGTGTGGAACTGGCCATTGAACAGAATTAGATCGGCGTTCATAGGGTTTCCTTTGCAGAGGCTTCAAGCCAGGGGGCGAACAGGCGGGTGGCGGCCGGCATCAACAGGTAAACCACCAGCAACACGATAGTCAGGGTGATCAGGAAGGTGGCGACCACGTAATGGGAGAGGAACGGGTGCAGGCGCAGTACCGGGCCCCAGATGATCGGCACCAGCAGGGTCAGCGGCAGGATCACGAACAGGGTGACCACGGCCTGCTTCCAGCGTGGCGGCTTGGCGGCGTTTTCGGTTATGGGGTTGAACCAGAATTCGTTGACCGCACCGATTTCGGTGTTGTCGCCGTCGGCGAGCATGGGGGTGGCTTCGGCGACCAGGGTTTTGCGTTCGGGGGAGTCGAGCCAGGTTTCGAGGTCTTCAGTGGAGCGGTAGCGTAATACGCAGGTGAACAGCGCAAGGTTGCCTTGCTTGCCGCGCACCACGTCGACACCGAGGTGGCCTGGGCGGTCGCCGGCGATGCGTACGATGCGGCGTAGCCAGGCTTCGTAGTCGGCTTCCCGGCCTGGTTTGATGAGGTGTTTGACCACCAGGGTGACGACTTCGTCGGGGGCTGGTTTTGTTGCTGGGTCCATGGGGTGTCCCTCTGCCTTGATGTTTCAGCGATGAGGGAGTTTGCGGGGTGTGGGGTTGGGAAAATTGGATGTACGTGCTGTTTGGGGTTGGGTTGGGTTGAGTACATATCCGTTATTTGGGTAACGGCTGGTATTGGTTCCGCCCTTAC
>NZ_AOHM01000011.1:0-27476 GCF_000510895.2 Pseudomonas sp. FH1 | reverse complement strand
ACAGCCGTATCTCACCAGATTTGGAAGTCTTTTTCAGAGTTTCCTTAGACGAGATCACACTCAGGTGCTAGCAAACGCTAAGGCGTCAGAGTCGGGCCTTATCGCATGAGTAAACTGCCGTCTGGCAGTGCTGTAGGTTCCGTATGTGCGCTGAGGCCCGCAAGATCCATCAAGGCCATCAGTTGGTGGCACTCAACAACGTGGTAACCAAGCCGGCTCGATGGGTTAAAGGAGCTTTCGCTAGTTGGGGCAGGGTGCTTCTCGGTCTAGAAGTCTGGCTGTGAGCAGTACGCCCAGCTCACTCAGTTGGTGAATGGCCAACGCAATATCACGGTGTTTGCCGGTCAGATCTTCGGACAGGTCAAGTAACAGGGTGCTGACCGAGGTGAAGGTTTCGTAGCTGTTGGTGATGAGAGTTTCGTTGCTGGCGTCGGGAGCGACGATGAAGAGCGCTGCTGGATCGTTAACCATTGTTAAGTTCCTTACTTGGGCCATGCCTCATCGCTACTAAACGAAAAGGCGGCAGCTGTACGCAGGTTAGTAGACCGGTGGAACCTAACAAAACCGGCGCGCCCTAGGGCGCCCTGCGCACAGCCACCATCAAGCGCAGACGGAGGCCGTCTGACGGTGATGCTCATGCACTTGTTAGGTTAAACCGTGGGCTACTAAACCCGATCACCGAAAAATTCAGCGACCGCGCAACCATAGATTCCACCACCCCAGCGCACAAGCCGGCGGATTCTGACGCAGGCGTAGGCAATCGGGCAACCCACTGCCCAGCTTTGGGAAATGTCCTAGGACACTGCCCTCACACCGTCACCACCACCTTGCCCACTTGCTGGTTCGCCTCCAAATACCGGTGCGCATCCTGCACCTCATCCAACGCAAACGTCTTCGCAATCACTGGCGCCAACGCGCCCGACGCCAGCCCGTCCAAGATGAACGCTTTAGCCCGTTCCAACGCAGCCGGGTCAGCGACGATCTCGGCGTACAAATACCCCTTGAGCGTCAAACATTTGCCCAACACGGTAAACAACGGAAACGGCGTCGGCTCGGAACTCAGTGCGCCGTACTCCAGCAAGATCCCGCCCTGGGACATGCTCTGGGTGAGGGCTTCGAAGCCCGGCCCGCCGATGGGGTCGAACACGACGCGGGCGCCTTTGCCGTCGGTGAGTTGCATCACGCGTTGCACCAGGTCTTCTTCATCACTGACGATGACGTGGTGGGCGCCGGCGTCGAGCAGGGCTTGTTGTTTGGCGCGGGTGCGGGTGACGGCGATGGCGGTGGCGCCGACGCTGCGGGCGATCTGGAAGGCGGCGAGGCCGACGCTGCTGGAGGCGGCGGTCACCAGTACGAAGTCGCCTTGGGTGAGTTTGGCTTGTTCGACCAGGGCGCCCCAGGCGGTGACGTATTGCATCCACGAGGCGGCGGCTTGGACGAAGCTGAGGTTTTGCGGGTGTTTGACGGTGAGGTGGGCGGGCACGTTGGCGACTTCGCCGTAGGTGCCCCAGCGGGCGATGTCGAGGGGTGGGATGACGCTGACGGCGTCGCCCACCTTCAGGTCGCTGACGTTGGCGCCGATGGCGGTGACTACGCCGGCGGCTTCGTAGCCGAGGCGGCTGGGGAATTCGGCTTCTTGCAGGTAGGCGTGGTTGCGGAACATCACTTCGGCGCGGTTGAGGCCGAAGGCTTTGACGTCGATTTGCACTTCATCGGCGGCGGGGGCGGGTACGTCGATGTCTTCGAGTTTCAAGACGCTGGCGTCGCCGTAGGCGTGGAGTCGGACAATGCGTGGCATGGGGAAGCCTCAATGTTGATCGATAAGACGTTCAATTTAGGCTTGGGAAGGCGTGGGATAAAGGCCTAGGATGGCGCAACACTAGAAACAACGGGTTTCCAATGGACCGCCTTACCTTGATGGCCACGTTCGTCAAAGCCGTGGAACTGGGCTCGTTCAGTGCGGTGGCGGATGAGTTGAACCTGTCGCCGCAGTTGATCGGCAAGCAGGTGAAGATGCTGGAGCAGCACCTGGGTGTGTCGCTGCTCAACCGCACGACGCGCAAGCAGAGCCTGACGGATTTTGGGCGCACGTTTTACCAGCGCGCCAAGCTGATTTTGGCCGACATGGATGCCGCCGAAGAAATGGCCGCCGTCACCCGTGGCGTGCCCAGTGGGCGCTTGCGCATCAATGCGCCGGTCACCTTTGGCGTGAGCACCCTGGCGCCGCGTTTGCTGGAGTACATGGTCAAGTACCCGCAGGTGTCGGTGGACCTGACCTTGTCCAACGAGCTGATCGACCTGGTGGAAGACGGCTACGACGTGGTGTTCCGCATCGGCGAGCTGGCCGACAGCGGCCTGACCGCCTTGCCCCTCAAGCCTTATCAGATGGTGTTGTGCGCGGCGCCGGCCTACCTGGCGCGGCGGCCGAGCATCACCAACCCTTGGGATTTGCAGGAGCATGAATGCCTGGCGTTTGCCTATTCGGATGGGCGCTCGCACTTGCAGTTCGACGGGCCGGAGGGGCGGGTGGAGGTGCCGATTACAAGCCGTTTGACGATTAATCAGGGCGACCCGCTGCTCTCGGCGGCGGTGGCCGGGCTGGGTGTGGTGTTGTTGCCCCAGGAGTTGGTGAACGACGCGCTGCGCAAGGGCACGTTGGTGGCGTTATTGCCGGGTTACAGTGTGCCGGTTTTGCCGATGAACTTGCTGTACACGGCGGGTCGGCAGGTGACGCCGAAGGTGCGCAGTTTTGTGGAGTTTGTAAAAGGGGTGTTGGGGCGGTGATCAAGGGGGCGGGCCAGCGTCAGAATGGCTCGCCCCCTTTTCTGTTACGGCAGCACCTTGGCGATGGCGTCAAACGCGACCATGTCGTCGATCACTTTGCCGCCCGTGGGTTGGGTCTGGGCCTGCCACACCACGATCACCACGTTTTTGGTCGGGTTGATATAGACGTACTGGCCAAAGGTGCCGGCGGCGGTGAAGGCTTTGTCGGCCTTGGACGCGTCGGTCCAGCCCGGCCACCACATGGAGGCGAACTCGCCGTAGGCGCCATCTGAACCGGTGACCGCGCTGGCGAAGCTCAACCAACCTTCCGGCAATACTTGCTTGCCACCGGCCTTGCCGCCGCTGAGTACGAATTGGCCGAAGCGGCCGTAGTCCTCAAGCGTCGCGCTGATGCCGCTGCCGCCGACTTCGTTGCCGTTGGCGCCGTCGAGCCACCATTTGGCATCGGTCTGCATGCCGTAGGGTGCCCAGATTTTTTCGCTGAGGTATTGGGTGAGGGGCTTGCCCACGGCGGCGCTGACCAGTTGGCCCAGCACTTGGGTTTCGCCGGTGCTGTAGTTGGTGCGGGTGCCCGGTGGCGCGGCGGTGGAGAGGGTAGCCATGAACTTGAGCAGGGAGCCGGTCACCTGCTCGCTGCGCAGTTGGATCAGGTGGCGTTCGTCGGAGGTGGGGTCGGTGTATTGCTCGTTCCACTTGACCCCGGAGCGCATGGCCAATATCTGCCGCACGGTGACCTGGTCGTAGGCGCTGCCGGCCAGGGCGGGCAGGTAGTGGGTGACTTTGTCGTCCAGGCTTTTGATCGAGCCGTCCTGAAGGGCCGCGCCCACCAGGGTGGAGGTGACGGATTTGGCCACCGACATCGACATCCAGCGGGTCTCGGCGGTGTTGCCGTGGGCGTAGCGCTCGTCGACGATCTTGCCGTCCTTGAGCACCAGCAGCCCGGTGACGCGGTTGGTGGTCACGTAGTCGTCGAGGCTGTAGTGCTTGCCTTTGAAGTCGAAGGCCACCGGAGCCAATGGCTGGTTGCTGCGCGGCAGCGGGAACGGATGACCGCCAGCCTTGATGGTGCGCACCGGGAACAAGCGGTCGGTATTGCGGAAGGTGGTCACCGCCAGTTCGGGGCTGAGTTTGCCGTCGTAGATGGCCTGCACGTCGCCAATCGGTTCCTGGGCATGGGGATGGGGCGGGGACGCGCAGGCGGACAGCGACAGCGAGAGTGTTGCGGCGCCCATCAACACGGGTAGGGCGCGGCGCTTGAAGCGCGGGAGCACGGGCATAAGAACCTCTTTGTTATTGTGGGTCGGTCTTAAGGGCTGCTGCACGTCAGCGACGCTGGCATGCCGGAGCCAGCATGCGGTGGGTGATTTTTTTTGGCGCGCGGGATCGGGCCGGTTGATGCGTGGGATTGGGACAGGGGGAGGGATTTGGGCTTTTTGATTTTTCCTATTTTTGCCATTGGGCTGGATGAACCTGTCGCCCTCGACCGGAGGAGGCTATGGGTCGTAGCAGCCCTTCACGATGGGCCACTACGGGGCGGGCTCAATCTCTGGAGGTTTTCATAAAGACAGTACGGCCATCAACAGAGTATTTGGTCTTTACGCCTGCTCAGTGATTGTATCAGGGATATTCAAGTGTTCAGAGATCTTTGAAAGTGTGTCGTGAATGTAAATTTGTCCTTGTATTTGAAGGATCATGATTGTTTCGATAGAGGCTGAATTCTTGTGGTCATTTACTAGATATGAGCTTGGGTGGACGATCTTTGAGAACAGTTTGTACAAGCTCTTATGCTCGTCGGTTGACTCTAGATCCTTTGCTACTTGGCCCGCTGAGGCAGGTGTTTTTATTTCAGGGAGCTCATATTTTTTTCTAAGATCCTTTAGTCTGTTGATTTCCGTAGTTAGTATTTTTCTTTGCTGAGGCAAGTCCGATGCTGTGTGGATGCTCAATATGCCTTCCAGTACTTGGATTTTATCTGTTATAGCTTCTGAGTTCCAGTTGTTGAGGTTTTCTTTACTTTTAATGATTGAGCGAGTTGTGAGATTTAATTCGTAAAGATTGCGAGTGGCTAGTGCTAAAATTGAAATGTGATTGCCAATGGATGTATGAAAAATGTTTGCGCATTGTGAGTTTGCAGATAATAGATTTAGAAGCGCAATGCTTTCATCATTTCTGATGCAGTTAGCATCTACCCAGTCCATCATCAACGCGATTTTATCTTGAAGGTTTTCTAGCGCGAGTTTCAGATCACCTTCGCTGCCCGAGGTAACATAATCTTTAATCGGTAGGTTGTTGTACATGCGCGTATCCTTAAGCTGTTTTAGTCGCGGCGGGCCATCAGTTTTTGATAGATGTGCACCGCACTGTTTTCCTGCACTGATTGGTTAAATTACTCTTGCGAGGCAAAAGTACTTTTGAACCTATAGGTGACTTTATAGTGAAGGCTCATAGTCAACCCAGCGAACAAAATTGGCTGTGACAAATTTATCTTCAACTTGTGCGCGCATTTCTCTTGGCATGAATAAGCATGTTGCCTTCATTTCATTGTAGAAACACATATCTACAATGTGTTTTATTCTGTTGTTGTCGTGGCTTTTAGTTCTGTAAAAGAATATCTCTTGGTTGTCGCCAGTTGAGAAATTAGGGTCTATCATGATTTCATTAATTGTTGTAATGCTGGCTCCGTCATCAGTTTCCAGCGTTCCCAGGAAATGAGGTAGTACCAGTACCGCACCCTCCCACTGTATTCCTTTGTCGTAGAAAAGAACGCCGCGAGCGACAGCAGCCAGAAAGTTTCCGATGCGTTCGTAGTTGCTTTTTAGCTCAATGTGGTTCTGAGGGTTGTGCCAGTCGACATTAGTCAAGTAGGGCTGTCCGTCGACTTTTGGGACTATCTTTATCTGATCAGTATATTCGCTTAAAAAATGGGGTTTTCGGAGGATGGTTTTGACGGTTTTATCAATGTGTGGGCGAAGCTTTTCATAGTCGAGGCCTTTTGCACGCGCAGCAAAATAGACCATCATATATTGATCGTCGCCAGATTTATTTGAGTTGTGCAGGTCGCAAGAGGGCACCTTCATTAAGTTGATTCTGTAGTTTTTCTTTGTGCCTTTCGGGAATAGGCACTTTGGAGGTACGTGCTCTAGAGTTTTAGAAGGGGCATTGCAGTAGTAGCATAGTCTATTCATTACTTCCGTCCGATGGATGTTATATGTTACAGGTTGTTCATGGTTTGAGGGGGGGCTCGGTTTGATCTGTTTGTATTGTGTTTTCTTACGTGAGTTCTTTTGAGGGGGCCCACATGTGCGCTTCCCGGCACACAATTTTGCTCAGCCTCGCTGTCAAGGGCTGTCTGTATCTAGATAGGATTACGTCTGTGAGGGAGTGGTGTCAATATGGTGTCACTGTGTATTGCCCAATGATGGTGGTAGTAGGTCAAAAGCAGCCCCTCTCCCTCGAAACAGGTCTACCATGCCCACCCCGGCAGTGGTTCCACGCGCTACCGATCTCCCTCTTGCAAGGTATCGCCCATGTCCATTGACCAGATCTCCCTCCCAAAAGGCGTAGGCCCTCACGCCACCAAGCTCCTCGACGCCATTACCGGCGCCGCCACCTATGAAGAACTCAATCGTGCTGGCGGCAAGGCCGAAGGCTTTGTGCTCGGGCTGGAAGCCACCAAGGCGATCAAAAGCCAGATCGCCGAGTCGCTGTATGTGGCCTACGACGACGCGGCAAGCAACCGGGCAACGGAATTGAAGGGCTAGGCGCTAGCGCCGAACCGGTTTCCTCGGGTCCGGATTGAACGGCCTGAGTCACTGTTGCCAAGCGGGCGCCGGCAAGTTGCTGCGGCAGGCGCACCAATGCACCGGTGTGGGGTTATTGATGTCGCCCCAGCCCTTGGCTTCATAGGACGCCATGATCTCGCTCAACCGCCAGACGTCACCGGCGCCGGCGATCAACTGCGTGTGAGGCGGCGGCGTGGGGTTGATCGTCAGCGGCGGGTTGGTGGAGTCCAGCAACCAGTAATCCTTCACCAGCCCGCCTCGGGACACGACGTTAGGGGCCAGGCGCGGGTTCATCGACGCGGGGTCGGCTTCGATCCGGCCCGCCACGTTATCGCGGATGGGAATGCCGTCGGCGGTCCAGAAATACAGCGTAAACCCCCTCGGTAGTGCAAAAGGCGGGAACCCGTCCCCGCAGGCCAAGCCATGTCCCGACAATACAATCGCCATGATGATTCCCCGCTCGTTCAAGGTGTGCCGAGCGCCCCTTCGCAGGAGGGCGCGAGTTGAATTCAGAACGTTCGGGGTGGGGGGAATATTCCAACCGCTGGCAAAAATAGCGAAGAAACCTTGTCATGAGGGTGCGCTACAGTAGGGGCCTGACGCTGGCCCGATAGAAAGGAACGCCCATGACATTGACCGTCGACGATTTGCTCAGCCTGGCCATGGCCAACCCCATCAACGCCGAAATCACCGCGCGCCTGCCTGACCTCGGGGTAGACCAGTGCTTTCTCACGGCGGGCTGCCTGTTCCAGGCGGTGTGGAATCATCAGTCGAATTTGCCTGCGGCCCAGGGCGTCAAGGACTACGACGTTTTCTATTTTGATACCGACTTGTCCTACGAGGCCGAAGACGTAGTCATCCGGGCGGCCGAGCGGTTGTTCGAGGACCTGGGCGTCAATGTCGAGGTAAAGAACCAGGCGCGGGTGCACCTGTGGTATGGCGAACGCTTTGGCCGGCCTTATCCGCAGTTGCACACGGCCAAACAGGGGATTGATCGTTACCTGGTGGCGGGTACGTGCATCGGCTTGGAGGTTGCGACGGGCGAGTTGTATGCGCCGTATGGGCTGGAGGACGTGGCGCAGGGCGTGCTGCGCATCAACCCGCTGCATCCGGAACCTGAGTTGTTTATGCACAAGGCCCGCAGTTATCAGGCGCGCTGGCCTTGGCTGCAAATAGTGGAACCCTGAATGGCGGTGAACTTTTACCCGCGTCCTGCACGTCCAAGCTTGAAACGCCCAGCCAAGGACCGACTATGACCTTCTTCATCTTCCTGCTCGCCTGCGCCGCCGCTGCCAGTACCGGCATGCTCTTCAAACCGGGGGCCTGGTATGAATCCCTGGTCAAGCCCAGCTTCACGCCGCCCAATTGGCTGTTCCCGGTGGCGTGGACGATTATCTACCTGCTGCTGGCCTGGGCCGGTTACCGCCTCAGCCTGATTCCGGGCAGCCAAACCGTGTTGGCGCTGTGGGCGGCGCAGATTGCGTTGAACACCTTGTGGACGCCGGTGTTTTTCGGCGCCCATCGCATCCTCGCCGGGATGGTGATTCTGGCGGTGTTGTGGCTGACCGTGGCGACGATGGTGGTGCTGGCGGTGCAGTTGGACCTGATCACCGGCTTGATCCTGTTCCCGTACCTGGCGTGGCTGTGTGTGGCGGCGGCGCTGAACTTCTCGATCCTGCGGAATAACCGCTGATGGCCGTTAAAGCATGGCCCGCCAGCGATCCCGAACGGGCCGAGATGCGGCGCTTCAACCAAAAGCTCGCCTGGCTGCCGCGCTTCAAGATCCGCAATCGCGTCACGCCGCGTTTGATCCAGGCGCTGTTGCGGGTCAGTCAAACGATCAAGAAAGCCCCTCTGGCTGACACCCACTACGTCGACACCGTCCCCGTACGCATCCTGCGCCCCAGCGGCAAGCCCAAGGGCGTGGTGCTGGATATCCACGGTGGCGGCTGGGTGATCGGCAATGCGCAGATGGATGACGACCTCAACCTGGGTATGGTCAACGCCTGTGACGTGGCGGTGGTGTCGGTGGATTATCGGCTGGCGGTCGACACGCCGGTCGAAGGGCTGATGGACGACTGCCTGGCGGCGGCGCGGTGGCTGCTCACCACTGAGGAGTTTGCCGGCTTACCGGTGATCGTCGTCGGCGAATCGGCCGGCGGGCACCTGGCGGCGGCGACCTTGCTGGCGTTGAAGCAATGGCCAGCGCTGCTCCAGCGGGTGAGCGGGGCGGTGTTGTATTACGGCGTCTACGACTTGACCGGCACACCCAGCGTGCGCACAGCGGGGCCCGACACCTTGTTGCTGGACGGGCCGGGCATGGTCGAGGCGCTGCGCCTGCTCACGCCGGGGTTGAGCGACGACGCGCGACGCCAGCCGCCGTTGTCACCCTTGTATGGCGACTTCGACGGCTTGCCGCCGGCGTTGATGTTCGTGGGTGAGCTGGACCCGTTGAAGGATGACACGCTGCTGATAGCCGAGCGATGGCCGGGGGCGGAGGCGCATTTGCTGCCGGAGGCGGCCCATGGGTTTATTCATTTTCCGGTGGCGATGGGGGCGAGTGTGCTTGCCTACAGCCGCCGGTGGATCAGTCAACGCGTCGGTGGGGGAGTACTCAATCTTCCTTCATCCGGGTAACCTTGCGCTCCCCCCATTCAAGCCAAGGACAGCACGTGAAGGTTCTTCAAGGATTCATCGGTCTATCGGCGCTTTGCCTGCTGGCCGGCTGTGAGCAAGTCACCGAGAAAACCCTGCGTTTCGACGTGCCCTACGGCTACTTCGAGACCGCCTGGCGCCAGGACGTTACCGGCAAGGGCCAGTTGACGTGCAAGGTGACCACCGACACCCAGGACCGTGGCGAGAAGTGGGTGCCTTCGGTCATCCTTGCGGCCGCCGAGGATGCGGCCGAAGACGATACGTTGTTTCTTTCCAGTTATTCGCCGGCCGGTACGGACCAGCGCATTTTCAACCTGCGCACGTTCAACAAGGCCAAGCCGGTGATTGATACGGCGATTCATCAAACCCTCGACCAGAACGGCGTTTATACCCTACGCCTGACCTGGCAAGCCGATGGCGCTATCGGTTACCAGATCGAGAACGGGGGTCAGTGGGAAGAGAAGCAGCTCGTCCAGAAGCCCGGTTTCCGTGTGCGTCATGTGAGCGTGCATGCGTCGGGCATGAAGGGCAACGCGGTGTGTGAATTGCGCCAGTGACGGGGTTGAGACTTCGCGCATTCGCCGCCTGAAATGCGCGCTTGTTTTTTTTACAATTGCCCTCAAATTGACAGTACGCCAACCTGCCATTTGGGACAGTTCATGCAGTGCACTTTTGACCCGCCGAACGGATTTACACCGACTGTACAAGATAGCTTGCGAGCCATGGCCAGCAAGGCTTTTGACGCGTGCAAATTGCAGTTCTCCAGTCGTGATGACCATGCCCTGCCACACTGTCGGTTTCATTTGGGCGGCTTTGTAGGCAATACCGGTGATATCTCGGGCATTCACCTCACCTTTTCCGATGAGAAGCATCTGTCCGATCTGACAGCTGCCGCTTCTACGCTGGAGCAACTGATCCACCATGAGCTGGTGCACTTCTTCCAAATACATCTGTGTGGTCGGGAACCTTTCGAGTATCTGCCGAAATGGTTTTATGAGGGCATGGCCGTCGCCTTTTCAGGCCAAGGGCTGATTGCCCGCAACAGCCACATGGACACGGACTACCGGCGGTTCGGCGGCAAGTCGGGTTGGGAGCGTTTCTACCTGATGAACCAGCATCGGGACTTGGACTTCAGCAGGCCACCCTTCGATGCACTCTATGACTCATGGGGCGCGTTGTTCATCTTTGCCGTGTCTGAGCAGCCGAACATTTTTCCGAACCATGCGGTGGCCGGTAGCGACGGTTTCCTGCAGGCAGCCGTGGGTGATGCCGAGCGCGCCAAGGCCATTGCCATCCTTGAAACAGCGGCCTCTTCAGGTTTCGAGGCAGCGCTCAAAAAGCACACCCACAGAGCGCAGATGCTGGAGAGCGACTTCCGTGAATTCCTGGCGCCTGACTGACAGGTGGAATCGCCAACGGGCACGCTGTGGGAGGGTGATTTGACGCTAAAACCCAGCATTCACGCGGCCACCCTCACCGATATCCCCGAGGTGCTGGCCTTCACTTTACAAGCCCGCGCCGAGCTGTTTCCCAAGCTCAGCGCAGCCGGCGTGCCTGCCGACCTGGCGAACTTTGAATCCACCTACCTGCAGGGCGATGGCCAATTCCTAATTGCCCGCCACGGGGGCACAATCGTGGCCGCTATCGGCTATCTGCCCTACGACCATCGATTTGCTCAGTTGGATTATCACGCGACCAAAACCGTAGAGGTGGTACGCCTGTTCGTGCTTCCGGCGTTTCGGCGTGGCGGATTGGCCGGTCAGCTGTATCAAGCGTTGAAGGCGTTGGCCAAACAGAACGGGGTCGGTGCGCTCTACCTGCACACGCATCCCTTCCTGCCGGGTGCCATCGATTTCTGGGTGCGCCAAGGCTTCAGCGTCATCGACATCGAAGCCGACCCTCTCTGGCAGACCACCCACATGGAATACCGCTTCGCGCCGACGCCTTGAGGTTCTAGCAGGGAAAAATCCTACGAATCAGAAGGATGAAGCCTAACTATCCCGCTGCTCCTTCCCTTGATCATCCATGCCCTTCGGCGTTTTTCAGCCGCAACGGATGGCACTCACAGGGGAAAGGAGGCGGTATGTATCGCGCGTTAGTGGTGGATGACCACCCGTTTATCCGGGCATCGGTCAAAGCGTTGCTGGTCGGACTGGGCTTTGGCGTCGTGTGGGAAGCCGGCAACGGTGTACAGGGGCTGCAATGGGCGAGTGAGCGGGCGCCCGACCTGGTGATCCTGGAAATCCTGCTGCCCGACCTGGATGGGCTGGAGGTGATTGCCCAACTGGCCCACCTGGCTCCGCCGTGCAAGGTGTTGGTACTGACCGCGCAATCGGCGCAGTGCTACGTCACCCGTTGCCGCAAGGCCGGTGCGGCGGGCTTTTTGTCCAAGTGCGATGCGTTGGATGAGCTGGTCAAGGGCGTCAAGACGCTGATGGATGGCTATACCTTTTTCCCCGACCTGGCCACTCACGCGGTGCGGCGCGTGGATGTGCAAAGCACGGACGGCGAGTTGATCGCGCGGTTGTCCGAGCGTGAGCTGAGCATTTTGCAGCAGTTGTCCTTGGGTCTGAGCAACAAGCAGATCGGTGAGGCGCTGCGGATCAGCAACAAGACCGTCAGCACCTACAAGACCCGCCTGATCGAAAAACTCAACGTCAAGTCGGTGGTGTACCTGGCGGAATTTGCCCGGCGTAACGATTTGGTGTGAGGTTTTGCGTGGGAAATTTCCTACAGCTTGGCGGGAAGGAAGCTACGGGTTAGGTGATGTCCAGTGCCGATAATCGTGGCTCATCCGGCTTGTGGGCCGGGCCTCGATCAACAGGCGACACCCCTGGCAGGCAGTCGCTTTCATCAGGGCTTCACACATGAACATCAGATCAACCCTCGCGCACTGTTTCGCGGTATCGGCGCTCGCGCTGGCGGCGGCGCCAGCCATGGCGGCCTGTACCTGGGAATCGAACAACGGCACGCCCAAGCAACTCACACTCGCCGCCGGCACGGTATTCGCGCCGCGTGACGTGCCCATCGGCACCACCCTCAACAACAACGCACCGATCCGCACGGTGCCGTTCAATGACCGCCTGGTGTGTGGCCTGGTCGCGCGCTACAGCACCACGCTGATCGGCCCGCTGGCCACGAATATCCCGGTGGACGTGGTACGGGTGCCGGCCAGTTCGCTGTTGCAGACCAATGTGCCGGGCGTCGGTCTGGCTATCTACATGACCGGGTTTGCGACCCCGTGGCAGGGGCAGGCGGACAACCCGAGCCGGTTTGTCCCGTTCGAACTCAACCTGAATATTTCCTACGCCCTCAGTGGCATGAGTGGCGCGCTGATGCGCTATGCATTGATCAAGACCGGCGACATTGCCCCCGGCACCCACACCATCAATCAACTGGTGGCCAAGGGCGATTCGGACCGTGGACATATCTTCGACCTGACGTTTACCGCCACCGTGACCGTGGCCGGCTGCTCGATGCCAACGGCGCCGGGCGACCAGATCACGGTGCCCATGGGCACCTGGGAGAAACGCGTTTTCAACGGTAAAAACTCCACCACGCCGGCCCAGCCGTTCGCGATCACGCTCAACTCCTGCATCGCCGGCAGTAACTATCCGAGCAACGCCAACGGCTATTTCAATGGCAACTACGCCAACATCCAGATCGATGGCAACAAGACCTCGAACATCCTCGACGCGGCCAACGGCGTCTTGAGCCTGTCGAGCGATTCCACGGCCCAGGGCGTGGCCATCCAGGTGTTGCGCAATGACAACACGCCGATGAACCTCGGCCAGCCGGTGCGCCTCACGCAGATCGTCAATGGCACCACCACGGTGCCGCTCAAGGCGCGATATATCCAGACCGCCGACGGGCCAACACCCACGCCGGGTTCAGCGAATGGCTACGCGAGTTTTTCCGTGACCTATCGCTGAGCTTTCCCCGCGCAACCTCCCAGACGCCACCGGTTCCATGAGCCTGTGGCGTTGTGGTTTTTATGGCGAATGGCCGGAACTTTTTTGTGGGAATTTTCCTACAAGTGGGGCGACGTTTCCTACATTTTCGCACCCCCCATCTTTCGATAATGAACCCAGACGAAACGCGCTGGCCCTTACTCGGGCCGCCACGTCGCCGAGTCTGAAGGCCCTCATTCGGCCACCAGACACTCCTTCATAACTGTGGATGTGATCATGAAAAAGTTTGCTCTCAAAGGTTTGACCCTCGCCCTGGTTCTGGCAGGTGCTTCGCAGGCGGCACTGGCGGCCGACGGCGAAATCAACTTCATCGGCAGCGTCACCGACAACACCTGCCCGGTGGTAGTCGAGGACCTCAACGGTTCGGCCGGTGCCGGTGATGTGGGCCTGGGCAGCGTGCCCGTGACGTCCCTGGCGTCGGCCGGCCAAGTGGCAGGCGGTGGCGCGTTCACCCTGACCATCGACACTACCGCCCCTGGTTGCAGCGTGACCGGCAAGAAAGCCGTGGTGAAGTTCCTGTCCCTGAGCGGCAACGCCGGTGCCAGCGGCCAGTGGATCGGCCTGTCGCCGGAAGCCGGCGTGGCCACCAACGTCGCCGTGCAGATCAAGGATGCCACCGGCAAGGACGTGCAAGTGGGCCTGGAGTCCTCGCCGTACCTGGACCTCACCCAGCCGCTGCGCTTCACCGCCAACTACATCGCTACCGGCGCGGCCACGGCGGGCCCGGCCAATGCCAAGGCGGCGTTCACCGTCGACTACCAGTAAGCCCTGTGCAACGCCCCGGCCCATTTGGGTTGGGGCGCCAAGAGGAGGATCGAGATGAAACGTTTTGTGACCCCTTTCAAAACCACGCCTTTCAAAAGCACGGCGCTACTTGCCCTGATGCTGCTCAGCGGCATCAGCCAGGCCGGTGTGATGCTCGGCGGCACGCGCATCGTGTTCGACGGCAACAAGCGCGACGCCTCTATCACCGTTGGCAACACCACCGCACAGCCCTATGCAGTGCAGACCTGGGTCAACACCGAGGCGGATGACAACACCACGCCGACCCCCTTCGTGGCCACGCCACCGCTGTTTCGCCTGGACCCGCACAAAGAGCAGATGGTGCGCATCCAGAAAGTGCCGGGCGCGCTGCCCGAGGACCGCGAGTCGGTGTTCTATTTCAATGCCCAGGAAATTCCGGTGGCCGCCAAGGCCGACGAGAACACCCTGAAGATCGCCATGCGCACCCGCATCAAACTGTTCTACCGCCCCGCCGGCCTCCAGGGCAATACGCTGGATGCACTGCCGCAACTGCGCTGGAGCCTGGTGCAGGAACAGGGCAAGACCCTGTTGGAGGTGAACAACCCGTCGGCCTTCCACGTGTCGTTCATTGGCGTGAAGGCCATGGGCGGCGGACAGACCGTCGAGGTGGACGAGCCGAAAATGGTCGCCCCCATGAGTCGCCAGCGCTACGCACTGCCGGGGTTCACCGCCCGCACCGGCGAGGTGATGTTCTCCGCCATCAATGATTTCGGCGGCTACAGCGAGCCGAGCAAAGTCGCCATCACCAGCGCCCCCTGACGCTGTCGTCCATTCCCTTGCGAACCTGACCACACGTTGCCGCCGCAGCGTGATGGCCTCGTATTGAGTGCTGCCATGCGAACCTATGCCTTGAACCTTGACTGCCTGACCGTGCCCTTCACGCCTTTGCGTTTGTCCGCCGCCGTGCTGGCCGCGTTGATGGGCGGCGTGGCGTTTGCCGAAGAGCCGGCGAAGTTTGATGCCAGTTTCATGCAGTCCTTTGGTGGTACCAGTGCCGGGCCGAATCTGGACCTGGACGCCATCGCCAACAGCGGCAGCATTGGCCCGGGCACCTACCCGGTGGTGATTCGCCTGAACCAGAGCTTTTTCGATCGGCGCGACATGACCTTCGCCAAGGATGAAGCCAGCGGTGAAGTACGGGTTTGTCTGTCCGAGGCGTTTCTCAAGGAACTGGGTGTAAAGCTGGAGGCGTTCCAGGTGCCGGGTGACGCGTTGCCGGCATGCATTGACCTGGCGGCCATGGTCGAGGGCGCGTCGGTGAGTTTCGACGCCAACCACCTGGCCCTCGATATCAGCGTGCCGCAGATCGCCCTGCGCCGGGATGCGGCCGGTTATGTCGCGCCTCAAGACTGGGACCGTGGCATCAACGCGGCGATGCTCAACTATCAGTTTTCCGCAGCGCAGACCCAGTCGGACCAGCGCGGCAGCGGCAGCCAGTACAACCTGTATGCCAATGGCGGCTTCAACCTGGGCGACTGGCGTTTTCGCAGCAGTTCTTCATTCCGCCAGGACGAAGAGGGCCAGCAGGATTGGCAGCGCAGCAACACCTACGCGCAACGCGACCTGACCGCACTCAAGGGCACCCTGACCCTGGGCGAGAGTTTCACGCCGGGGGATGTGTTCGACAGCATCCCGTTCCGTGGCGTGCAGGTGGCGTCGGACATGGGCATGTTGCCGGACTCGATGCAGGGTTACGCGCCGATCATCCGTGGCATTGCCGAAAGCCAGGCCAAGGTTGAAGTACGCCAGAACGGCTTTTCCCTCTATACCACCTACGTGGCCCCCGGCGCGTTCGAGATCGATGACCTCAACGCCGCCTCGGGCAGCGGCGACCTGGAAATCATCATCACCGAGGCCGACGGTCGCGAGCGCCGTTTTACCCAACCCTACGCCACCCTCGGCAATATGCTGCGAGAAAAGACCTGGCGCTACAGCATGACCCTGGGTGAATACAACGCCGTGGACGGCGGCCAGCGTCCGGCATTTGCCCAGGCTTCGTTGGCCTACGGCTTGCCCTTTGACCTGACGTTGTACGGCGGCCTGCTGGGCGCGGATTTCTACCGCGCCGGGGTGGTGGGCGTCGGCAAGAGCCTGGGCAGCCTGGGGGCGGTGTCGGTGGATGTCACCCAGGCCCAGGCGGATGTGCCCCAGGCGCAGGGCGGCCAGCAAAAAGGCCAGAGCGTGAGTGTGCGCTATGGCAAGGCTTTCGAGACCGGCACTTCGGTGCGTTTTGCCGGGTATCGCTATTCCACCGAGGGCTACCGCGACTTCGAGGAGGCCGTGCGCCTGCAGGACCCCAACGACTATTTCGGCCTGTCCAAGCGCAGCAAGGTCGAGGCCAGTGTCAACCAGGCCCTGGGCAGCCGTGGCTCGTTCTACCTCAACATGAGCCAGCAGCATTATTGGGGGTCTTCGCGCCAGGACAAACAGATGCAACTGGGCTTCAACACCCAGCACAAAGGCGTGACCTACGGCGTGTATGCCAGCAAGACCCTCACCGACAACTACGGCGAGAACAACCAGGTGGTGTTCACCGTGTCGATGCCTATCGGCCAGACCCGCAGCACGGCTACTTACTCGGTCACCCGCAACAATGACGGCAGCCTGGACCAGCGTGCCGGCCTCAGCGGCAACGACGGCAACCTGACGTACAACGTCAACGCCAACCGTTCGGACCTGGCCGGCAACAATGGCTCAGCCCTGGTCGGTTACCGTGCGCCGTATGCCCAGCTGGGTGCAGGTGTCAGCGTGGGCAGTGGCTACCGGCAGGCTTCGGTGAGTGCATCGGGTTCGGTGCTGGCCCATGGCGATGGCGTGGAGTTCGGCCAGGCCCTCAGCGAAACCGTGGCCCTGGTGGAGATCAAGGACACGCCCAATGTCGGCGTGCTCAATGCCCCCGGCACCCTGACCAACAAGAAGGGCTATGCGCTGGTGCCCTACGTGACGCCGTATCGCAAGAACCGCGTGGCCCTGGACACCGGCGAGCTGGACACCAGCGTCGACATCGACGACGGCGTGACCAACGTGGTGCCGCGCCGTGGCGCGGTGGTCAAGGCGACGTTTGCCGCGCGCCGCTCAGAAAAAGTCGTGCTCAGTGTGCGCTTGCAGGATGGCTCGTTGCCGCCGTTCGGCACCACGGTGCTCGACGACAAGGGCGTGAGCGCTGGCGTGGTCGGGCAAGCTGGGCAGGTGCTGATCGCTGTCAACGAGGGCAAGGTCTACAGCATGAAGTGGGGCGAAACCGCCGCGCAGCGTTGCACCGTCGAGTTGGATATCAGCAAGACCGCGCCGGTGGATGGCTACCGGGTGATGGAGGCAGTCTGCAAGGCGCCTTGATGGGGAAGAGGATTTATCTGAAGGCGTATTCGTCGGGAAAATTCCTACAGTTTGGGGGGAAGAAACTTACATTTCCAAGTAAGGCCGACGCTCATGATTCCTCCCGCCATAGAGATGTTTGAACTTCTTCAATAGCCAGGTTGTTAGCGACGCTTTAACTGAAAGAACAGCCAAAACACTTAACGTGTTTTAACGGATGCGCGCTGTTCTTCGGGATGGGGATTTAGATAAGTGTCGGTAGTGTCTGTTTGGGAAGTCGGGTTTCTGGGCCTAACCATAATTAACCCTAGAGTTGAACTCATGAAAAAGATTGTCGCTGTTACTGCCGCTGCTGTTGCCATGGGCCTTGCTTCCTTCGCCAACGCGGCTACGCCGGCGAGCGGTAACCCAGGCACCGTGCGTTTCATCGGTGAGATCGTTTCGGGCGCCTGCGGCATCGACGCCAATTCCCTGGACCAGACCGTGTCCCTGGGCCAGGTGCCATCGAACCAGTTCCGCGCCGTCGGTGATCGCTCCACGCCGACCAAGTTCGACATCATCCTGACCGACTGCGATACCTCCACCCAGCAGAACGCGCGCTTCACCTTCAGCGGCGTGCAAGACCCGGCGGTCCCGGGCTTGTTCGCCACCACCGGCCTGGCCCAGAACGTCGGTATCCGCCTGCAGGCCAGCGCCGGCGAGATGCTCGACAACGGTAAGGAACAAGTTGCACCGGTAGTGCTGCAGAACGGCAACAACACCGTGACCTTCGCCGCCATGTACGAAGCCACCGCCGCCACCGTGACCACCGGTGAAGCGGACAGCGTTGCCAACTTCACCGTGGCTTACAACTGATAGTGCTTTATCGGTTGTGATGAAAAAGGGGCGCGAGCCCCTTTTTTCTTGCCTGTTGCCTGGTTGATAAAAGGGTTATTTCCGTGGGCTGTCGCAAACTTTTCGTGTCTTGCGTATTACTTTCCTGCGCGCGTTATTCCTTCGCGGTGGAGTTTAATTCGGAGTTCTTGAATATCGACTCTGACGATCACGTCAGTCTCGGGCAGTTCACTCAGGCGCATTACACGGTGCCCGGCAGTTATGTGGTGGATATCGTGGTCAACCAACGTTATTTCGGAACACGCTCTATTGAATTCAACAATGGCGGTTCGGCGCAGGACAGTTATGCCTGCTTGCCCGAAGCGCTGGTGGCGACGTTCGGTCTCAAGCCCGAATTGTTCGAAAGCCTGCCGCGCGTTGCCGATGGTCAGTGCGTGGACCTCACCGCGATCACCAACGCCTCGATCAACTACGCGCAGAACCTTGGCCGGCTGGTCATCAGCCTGCCCCAGGCGTCGTTCGAATATGACGACCCCAACTACATTCCACCCGCCGCCTGGAGCGACGGGCTGGACGGTGCGCTGCTGGATTACCGGGTGATCGCCAACCAGCGCCAGTCCACCACCTCCGGCAACTCCACGGTATTGCAGAGCTACGGCACCGCCGGTTTGAACATCGATGCCTGGCGCCTGCGGGCCGACTACCAGGCCCAGCAAGACAGCGGCAGCCAGGGCGGGCGCGGCAATGAGCAGGCGTTCCAGCTCAACCGGCTGTACGCCTACCGCGCGCTGCCGTCGATTCGCTCGAAACTCTCGGTGGGCGAGGACTATCTCAACTCCGACGTGTTCGACACCTTTGCCCTGCGCGGGGTGAGCCTGAGCAGCGATGACCGCATGCTGCCGCCCAATCTGCGCGGCTATGCGCCGTTGATCAGCGGCCTGGCGCGCACCAACGCGAGGGTGACCGTGGCCCAGCAGGGCCGCGTGTTGTATTCCACCACGGTGACGCCGGGCGCGTTCAGCATCCAGGACCTCAACAGCAGTGTGCAGGGCACGCTGGATGTGACCGTGCATGAAGAAGACGGCACCGAGCAGACCTTTACCGTGACCACGGCGGCGGTGCCGTTCCTGTCCCGTGAGGGCGAGTTGCGCTACAAAGTGTCGGCGGGCCAACCGCGCTTGACCGGCAAGGGCGGCACCGAGCCGGGTTTCGTGGCGTCCGAGCTGGCTTATGGCCTGTCCCAGGACTGGACACTCTACGGCGGCGTGCTGGCGGCCAGCGATTACCTCTCCCATGCCGTGGGCTTGGGCAAGGACCTCGGCGTGTTCGGCGCGATTTCCGCCGACGTCACCACCTCCAGGGCCACGTTGCGCAACAGCGCCGAGACCGTGGTGGGCAACTCCTACCGCATCAACTATTCCAAGCACTTCGATGCGATTGGCACCGATTTGCGCTTCCTCGGCTACCGGTTTTCTGACCGGACCTTCACCAACTTCTCACAGTTCGTCGGTGACCCGGACGCCTACTCCCTGAACGCCGGCAAGCAGCGCTATTCGGTGATGCTGGCCAAGCGTTTTGCCTGGCTGTCCACCAGCCTGTCGTTTGACCACTCCACCTATTGGGACGCCGCGCCCTCGGACCGTTTCGGCCTGTCGCTGGCGCGCAGTTTTGCCGTGGGCAACGTCAAGAACATCAACGTCAACCTGTCGGCGTTCCAGACCCGCAACGCGCAGAACCGCGACACCCAGCTGTACCTGGGGGTGAGCGTGCCGCTGGGGGGCAATTCGATGATGTCCGCGACGGTGCAGCGCGCCAGCCCCGGCGCGACGTCAACCAGTGTCGGCTACAGCCACGACGATGGCGAAGGCATGAACTACCAGGTGTACGGCGGCATGGGCGACAACAAATACGTGAATGCCTATGTCGGCAAGCGTGCGTCCACCTACCGCGCCAATGCCTCGGCCACCACCGATGGCAGCACGTACCGCTCGCTGACCGGCGAGTTCGACAGCTCGTTGGTGGTGACCCGCTACGGCGTCACGGCCCATGGCAATGGCTCCAATGGCGATACGCGGTTGCTGGTGTCGACCGACGGCGTGCCGGACGTGGCCTTCACCGGCCAGGCGCGCTCCAACCGCGACGGCTACACAGTGATGGATGGGTTGCCGGCGTTCCAGGCCTATGAGGCGCGGGTGAACATCGAAAAACTGCCGCTCAAGACCGAAGTGTCCAACCCGATCCAGCGCCTGGCGTTGACTGAGGGCGCCATCGGCTACGTCAACTTTGCTGCCGCCCAGGGCTACAACGCCTATGTCGAACTGACCCAGGCCAACGGCCAGGTGGTGCCGTTCGGGGCCTCGGTGCAGGACAAACACACCCACAAGGAAGTCGGCATTGTCGGGGAGGCGGGCATCACGTATTTGCTTGGCGCCAAGGCCGGGGCCGAGCTGGTGGCACGCTGGGACGACAGCCATCTCTGCGCGTTGGCGGTGCTGCCGCCGGAAGACGTCGTGACCAATATCCCGACACCCGTGCGGTGTTTGTGATCCCCCTAATCCGTTGACTTGGAGTGTTCCCTGATGTCTCGATTGATGTTCAACCGTATCGCGCGCCTGGCCGTGCTGTGTGTGCCGTTGTTGGCCAACGCGGCCGTGGTGCCGGATCGCACCCGCGTGATTTTCGAAGAAAGCGCCACTTCGGTGAGTGTCACGGTCAGCAACAAGAACCTGCAACTGCCGTTTGTGGTGCAGTCCTGGATCGAGGACGAGCAGGGCAAGAAAATCACCACGCCGTTCATGGTGCTGCCGCCGCTGCAACGTATCGAACCGAATGAGAGCAGCGTGCTGCGTATTGTGAAATTGCCGCAGACCACGCTGCCCCCAGACCGTGAATCGGTGTTCTACCTCAACATCCGTGAGATTCCGCCCAAGAGCGAGGCGGTCAATGCGATGCAGATCGCCTTGCAGTCGAAGATCAAGTTGTTCTATCGCCCGGCCTCGGTGAAGCGCGAGCGCGGCGCCGACATGGCCGAGGGGCTGAGTCTGGTGATCGACCCGGCGGCCAAGCAATTGCAAGTGAGCAACCCGACGCCGTTTCATATCACCGTGGTCGGCCTGCTGGTGGGCCCGCAGAAAGCCAAGATGCCGGTGGAGACGGTGATGATCGCACCCCATGCCAGCGCACGTTTGCCGCTGGCCAGCCTTGGGTTCAGCGAGTTGCGGGTGTCGAACATGAATGATTTCGGCGGGCAGACCGACACGCTGTTCACCTGCACTGCCACCGCGTGCCAGGCCGTGAAGCCATGACCGGTTGGGGCCCGAGGCTGTGCCTGGCAGCGTTGTTGCTGGTGTTTTCCCAGGCGTCATGGGCGCTGTTGTGCAAGTCACTGGATGACGGCAGTTACCTGAGTGAATACATCGGCCCGGTGTCGGTGCCGGATACGGTGCCGGACGGCACGATCATCTGGCGTTCGAAGACCCATGTGGTGCCGGCCGACTGCTGGAAGCTGCGCGACCTCCACTACCTGGAAGATGACCCGATCTATTTCTACGGTAATCCTGCGGGCCTCAACGCGACGGCCTGGGGTATCGAGTTTGGCCTGGTCTATCGGCAGGTCACGGCTTGGGACGGCGACTGGAGTTCCAACCCGACCCAGGGCGTGAACACCGGTTTCGTTTCCCGTGGCTGTCCTGGGGCGACCAACAATGCCGAGATGCTGCCGTGTTCCCTGGCCCGACCGAGCATCGCGTTCCAGGTGGTGATTCGCAAGCGTGGGCTGCAGCCGCTGCAGCGACCCTCACAGGACACCTACGATGTGTTCCAGTTTGACGGCCTGTATGGCCTTAACGGTGGGCCGAGCAACCCGACCGGCAACTTCCGTTTCCAGCTCAGTGGTTTGCAGAACATCGTCGGCACCGCGTGCACGGTGGACGTCACCGTGACCCCGGAACCGGGCATTGTGGATTTCGGCGTGATCCAGAAAACCACCACCGGTTTCTCGCCGCCCAACCCTACCAAGCCGTTCAGCCTGGCCCTGGAGAAAAAGTGCAGCACCGCCCTGAATATCGGCGCCACGCTGGTGACGGCCAATCAGCAGGGCCTTTACAACGTATTGCCGAAGGCGGACAGCCAGTTCGGCATCCAGGTACGCGACGCCCGCAACAATCTGGTGCCGATCAACGAGCCGTTTCCCCTGGCAGTGTTCGCGGCCAACGTCAGCCACATCGACGTGCCCTTCAGCGCCTCCGTCGTGGCGTTGGGCGACCCGCAGGTCGGGCCGTTTGAAGCGGTGATGGTGGTGCAGGTGATTTACTACTGAGGGTTTGTGTCGGAAATTTCCTACAGCCTGGTCGGATAGAAGCTACGACCTGTGTCCACCTCGCTCGCCACTATGTCGGCTCTCGGTTCGGTTGAGTGATGGGGTAGACGATGACCTTTCCACCAGGACAGGTGCTGGAAAAACAGGCGGGGGAGCGTGGCCTTCTACCCACCGAAGACGAGGTGCGCCGTGGCCTGGCCCTGGGTGAGTTCCGCGCCTGGTTCCAACCGCAACTGCACTTGCACACCAAGGCAGTCACCGGAGTGGAAGCCCTGGTGCGCTGGGAGCATCCGGCGCGCGGTGTATTACTGCCGGCCGATTTCCTGGGGGCGGTGCTGGCCTATGATTTGATCGACCAGATGTTCACGCAATTGCTGGAGCAGGGTTTGGGGTTGCTGGGGATTCTGCGTCACCAGGGCGTGAGCCTGACGCTGGCGTTCAACCTGCATGCCTCGCAACTGGCCAGCCCGGCGTTGGTCGAGCACATCCGGCAGGCCCTGGAACGTCATCGCTTCAAGGGTTCGACACTCACCTTCGAACTGGCGGAAAACGGCGTACTGGTGTGTGCGCCACAGACCCGAGAGAACCTGCTGCGCCTCAAACTGCTGGGTTGCGGTTTGTCACTGGACGATTTCGGCCTGGGGTTTTCCTCGCTCAAGTCGCTGTGCCAACTGCCGTTCAACCAGATCAAGCTGCATGGCAAGTTCGTGCAGCGCCTGGACCGTTTGCGTAACCGCTCGATGGTGGCCGGTACACGGGCGCTGGTGCGTTCGCTGGATATGACCCTGGTCATCGAAGGCGTCAGCAGCCCTCGGGTGTGCGCGGGTTTGCTGGAACTCGGCTGCGAAGTTGGCCAGGGTTATCACCTGGCGCGGCCCATGACCGGAAGGGACTTGTTGCAGTGGCTGGACAAGGCGGTCATTGCGCCGTGAAAACTTCCCTGCACGGCGCGGTAATTCTTAGGAAATTTCCTACAATTGAGCGATGCTCATGTATTTTCGGCGGGTGCATTTCATGGATGAGGCTTAATGGCTTCCATGGCGTTGGCACGCTCGTACGTCGGCTGTCTTACAGAGGTCTGTATGCATAAAGCGATAGTTGTGGACGATCACCCGTTCATTCGCTCTTCCGTCAAGATGTTGCTCAACCAGGAACACTTTGAAGTGGTGGCCGAGGCGGACAACGGTGCCGACGCGGTGCAACTGGTGCGCGAGCATGCGCCGGATCTGGTGGTGCTGGACATCACCATGCCCAAGTTGGACGGGCTTGAAGTGATTTCGCGGATCAGCGGCCTGGGCGTGCCGACCAAAGTGCTGGTGTTGACGTCCCAGTCGGCGCTGTTCTATTCGATGCGCTGCATGAAGGCCGGTGCGGCCGGGTTCATCTCCAAGACCAATGGCCTGGACGAGTTGGTCAAGGCGATCAAAGCGGTGATGGGCGGCTATACCTTCTTTCCCAATCTGGCCACCAGTTCGGTGCGGCGCAGTGATGCCGATGCGACGGACCTGGAGTTGATCCAGAGCCTGTCCGATCGCGAGCTGACGATTTTGCAGCAACTGGCCCTGGGCCTGAGCAACAAGGAAATCGGTGACTCAATGCTGCTCAGCAACAAGACCGTGAGTACTTACAAGACGCGGCTTATCGAAAAACTCAAGGTGAAGTCCGTGGTGTACCTGGCCGATTTCGCCAAGCGCAACAGCCTGATCTAGATGAAGCGATTTCTCGGAACCTACGTGGCCGGCCTGCTGTTGCTGGGGGCGCTGGCGGCGGCACCGCCCGTATTGGCCTCCAGCGAGTCGTTGCATCTGCTCGGGCGTTCGACGGTGGAAGATTACTCGGTCGGCCTCGACGAGCCCGACTGGAACTGGCTGCGCCACAAACGCACGCTGGTGTTGGGCGCTTCGGCCCCGGACTACTCGCCCTTCGGCATGACCGGCAATGGTGACGATTACCAGGGCATCACCGCGGACTATGCACAACTGATCGCGCAGTTGCTGCACATGCAGGTCGATGTGCGCCGCTACAGCTCGCGCGCCGAGGTGATTGCCGCGCTGAAAAGCGGCGAGATCGACATGCTCGGCACGGCCAACGGATTTGAAGCCGCTGACCCCGAGTTGGCCCTGTCCCAGGAGTATGCCAATGACCAGCCAGTACTGGTCACGCGGATTGGTGACAGCCAGAACCTGCCGCCGAACCTGGCGGGCAAGCACGTGGCGATGCTCTATCACTACCTGCCGCCGGACGCGGTCAAGGCGTTTTACCCCGAGGCGACCGTGCAACTGTTTCCGTCGACCTTGAGTGCGATTGGCGCAGTTGCGTTCGGCCAGGCCGATGTCTACCTGGGCGACTCCATCAGTTCCAACTACCTGATCAACAAGAACTACCTGAACAACGTCCAGCTCAGCGACTTCTCGCAGATGGAAGTGCAGCCGTTCGCCTTTGCCGTCAGCCGCAGCAACGAGCGCTTGCTGCGCATCCTCAATACGGCGCTCACGACGATCCCGGCGGCGGAGCGCATGACCATCCTGCGTCGCTGGAGTGCCGGCGGTGCGAGTATGCCGGGTCGGCAGACGTTGCACTTCAGCAACAGTGAACAACGCTGGATGGAGCAGCATCCACGGGTGACGGTGGCGATCAATGAAAACTTCCTGCCGCTGACGTTTGTCGATGAAGACGGCAACTTTCGTGGCATCAGCGCCGATGTGCTGGCCAAGGTCAGCCTGCGCACCGGCCTGCAATTCGATCTGCAGCGGGCCGAGTCGGTGCAGGATCTAATCGACCAGGTCACCAGCGGCAAGGCCGATATGCTGGCCGCGTTTACCCCCAGTGCCGAGCGTGAAAATGCCTTGCGCTTCACGCGGCCGTACCTGACCAACCCGTTTGTGCTGGTCACGCCCATCGGCGATGACAAGCCCCAGATCCTCGACCAGATGGCCGGCAAGCGCCTGGCCCTGGTCCAGGGCAATGTGATGCGCGAATACCTGGTGGAGCAGTTCCCCCAGGTGCAATTGGTGCCCGCACAGAACGCCGTCGACGCCATGGCCATGGTGGCGAAGGGCGAAGTGGACGGCGCGATCAATTCCTTGATCAGTGCGCGCTATATGATCTCCCGGCAGTACCGCAATCGCTTGCAGGTCACCAGCACCGTTGGGACGATGCCAGCGCGGATCGCCCTGGCGACCAATCGCGGCGCGCTGGAGTTGTATTCGATCCTCGATAAGGCGTTGCTCAGCATCACCCCCGAGGAAATGGACGAGCTGACCAACCGCTGGCGCAACGAGGTGGTCATCGACGACAGCTATTGGCTGCGCAATCGCAGCGCGATTCTCCAGGGCTTTGCCATTGCGGCGGTGCTGCTGGCACTGGCCTTGGGCTGGATCGGTTATCTACGCTGGTTGATCGGCAAACGCCGCGAAGCCGAGCGGGCGCTGAGCGAAGAACTCAGCGAGCGGCAGCGCTTGGTGCAGGAACTCCAAGTCGCCAAGGATGATGCCGACGCCGCCAACCGGGCGAAGACCACGTTCCTGGCGACCATGAGCCATGAGATCCGCACGCCGATGAATGCGATGAGGCGGGCTTTTTGTAGAAAATGCTACAATCCAGCATCTACAAGGGTTTGAGACGATATGACTATCAGAAATTCACTGCCCAGAGCCTTCTCTGATGTGTTCAGAGACGATGACACAATCAACGTATACAGCTACATACGTTTTTCATCGAAAGTCCAAGCGCTGGGCTTTGGCGAGGTTCGTCAGCTTGAACAGCTCAATCGCTTTTTCGAGCAATACCCCCAAGCTCGACAAGTCGAGCGATACGAAGATTTGGGCGTGTCGGCTTTCAAAGGCAAAAACCTCAAATCTGGTCAACTCGCAAAATTCGTTGAACGTATCAAGTCAAAAGAAATTCTCCCGAACGCTCTCCTACTGGTCGAGTCATTCGACCGCATTAGCAGGATGGGCGGGTATGACGCTCTTGAACTAATTATCTCTATCATTCAATCAGACTGTTCAATCTATACATTGTTTGACAATCGCTTATACTCAAAGCGAAAAAAAGACAGTAGCGTTGATATTAGCCTTATTCAAAACATCTTGGAAAGGGCAAATGACGAAAGCAAAGCAAAGTCAGAACGCATATCAGACGCAAAAGCCCGAAACCTAATCAAAGGCGAAAATGGCGGAGTAATAACTAGTCGCTGTCCGTTCTGGATTAGTTTTGCTGATGGTAAATTCGTCTTAAATGAACACGCAAATGCAGTTAAACGCATTACAGAGCTTTGCTTTGATATGGGCTTTCAATCAATTGCAAAAGAGCTTAATAATGAAAATCACCCAAGGAAATACACGGATAGCATTGTCGGAAAGGTTCTACATAAGCACGCAATTTATGGATCGTTTCTAGCGATGAAGCTTGATGAAAATGGAGACCGTACAGTTTTTAATAAGGAGATAAAAAGCTATTACCCTGCCGTTATCAGTGAGCCAGAGTTTCACCGAATTAGCGCAAAGCTCAAAGAGCGGCAAGATCCATCGCTTGCAGGTCGAAAAGCACAAGAATTCAGAAATATTTTGCGAGGTTTGGTTTTTTGCAAATGTGGTTCAACGTTTCGTTATCACGCACAAAAAAGTTTATACGTCGATTTGGTTTGTCATGCTTCGACAGTTGGGCAATGTTCTAATGCAAAGCCCGGCAAAGGCGTTAGGCATAGGTATGCTCTTGTAGAGTCAATATTTCTAGCATATCAATCCCTAATTCCATTTCACCAAATCATTGTCAAGACGGATGATATTAAAGCGCTTGAAAAAGAGCATGAAGAAATTTCCGGGCTAATAATCTTGAAAGAGAAAGCGTTAGGTAATAATTTCGCCATTCTCGAACAATCCTCCGAAAGTGCTCAAAAGTATATCTTGGGAAGGATTGATGAAGTGAGCCAAGAGCTAGACAAGCTTAAAGAAGATGAGCATAGGCGGCGGCAAAATCTGAGTGCAACACCTGACCTTTCCGGTACGGTGC
>NZ_AOHM01000010.1:0-1904 GCF_000510895.2 Pseudomonas sp. FH1 | reverse complement strand
CTGAACAGGGCGGGAACCCAACGCAATAAACAACCATGCCAGCAGGTATATGTCCTCACTCAAACGCCCTGCGCCGTAAGCTTCATTCAGGGCATCTTGAATACCCACTTGCTCAATTGGAGTAAATGGACCCAACTCGGGATCCCACGTCAATACAGCGATTCCGGTTTCTCGCTTCCGGAGCTTTTTCCTGTCCAGGACGTACACCACATCATCCTGAATACCCGGCAAGCTCATGGCATGCCATCGGCGTAAAAACGCAAAGAGATCGCGTGTTTGAAAGTCATTGGCATCGCAATGTATCAATACGTCATTTCCGCAGATAGTTTCCAACGGTTCAACGCGCCCCTCTTGCAATCGCAAGGCAAATGCTTTTAAAGCCGCAAAGCGACCCATCACAGTACTTGGCGCCCTATTTTCAACGAACCAAATCAACGTAAGATGGAATGAAGCCATGAGCACAGCAGAAAAATGTAGCCCAGAAAAATCCATGTAAACCGAATACACACCGTCCCGGTACGACCAAGCAGGCCGGTTAGGATCAAACGCGATACCGCTTTTGCTACGAATTACCGACGGAAGTGAAGGACAGAAATCAATTCCATCGATTACGTAGTTTTCCCCTGGTTTTTTAATCATCGGAAGGAGCCTCCACACGCAATTGTTTTTGCATTTGCAAGGACACAGCGGTGGCTTTTTTCTTGATATGACGCTGGTTATACACAATCGCCATTCCGGATGTTTCGGACCACCCCATCAATCGTGACCGCAGTTTTTGCTCCATGGTCGGCGACACATCACTTCTATCAATCGCTTCCGAAAAAATATCGTTCCAGGTATGGCGAAGGAGATGAGGGCAGATGTTTTCTGGTAGTTCCGGACAGTGTTGCCGTAAAGTGATAAATACTTTATTTAGCGCCGCAAGACTCAGTGGTTTTCCTGAGCCACCGGCTACCCAAAGATATTCATGCTTACGCGAGCCTGTAACATTTCGACGAATGGACATTACATACGCTCGCGTGAGCGCTACCAACTCTGCGTCGAGCGCTAATAATCGACCGCTTGTTTTGGCATTCGGCTGTCTCAACCGTGGATCCGCCGGATCGTCTGCCCTCCTGGCAATTAAAACTTCATTGGTCTGAAAGTTAATATCCGAGATTTTGACACCAAGCAACTCACCTCTCCTGACTCCCAAGGACAATAGCCAGCGAATCATTAAGTAGTTTCGCTGCCGAACAAATTCATGAGACCACGGATTATGCTCAAACTCTGGAGCAACCACCTGTTGCAGTAGCGATACCATTTGTTCAGTTAGGCCCTCACGAGGCGTAACATTGGATAAGCGCTGCACTGAAGGAATGCGAGCCTTTATGGCTGTAGAAACCAGTTCACGGAGTTTTTCCACCCCTGAAAAATGTGGGTTTCCTGCGCCTGTTTTTAGTAAGTGGTCGGTCGCAATCCAGTCAAGGTAACGGGCAATGTATAAAAGCCGTATAGCAATAGTACCAGGATGAATTTTTGGCGTACTAAAGCCACTGGTAGACCATGGCGATACAAACTTTCCATTTCCAATTTTTTTTCTGTCGCCCGCTGTAATTGGTAATTTACACGCCCCAACGATAGCTTCTATGTCTCCAACCGTTAAAAACTGGCCGTCGCGCAAACGGGCGGACAAATCTATCTTTAGTTCATCAAAAACAATGAACAGCACCATCAACGACCGAAGCGCCTGTTGGAGTGTGCTCGTCGACAAATTCGCCGTTCGTAACTCTGTCAGTACCCAAAGGTTAGCGCTGTGCACGGGCATGCCGTCTTGCTGAAGGCAAAGCACTGGAAAGCGCTCACCACCGTCGAACCGCACGAGTTTGATTCTGTAAGGGTTCATTGTTTACACACTCCTAAGG
>NZ_AOHM01000009.1:0-124872 GCF_000510895.2 Pseudomonas sp. FH1 | reverse complement strand
CTAATTATATGATATTTATGGATAATTTCCAAAGTTGATGACATTGGCAAAGATCCTGCGCCTAATTGGCATAATACTTTACCGCCGAGGAGAAACTAGCATGCCTTCTTACACCCTTATGAGTAAACCTCAAATATATTATTATACAGCCTATGGCGCAACCAATGCGAAGCAACTCCGCGCCAACCCCAAAATATGTATTGACAGGGCAAGTCCGAACTGCATCGACTACACGTATCCGGGCATCAACCAAGCCACCCACTCTAAAACTTCTGGCTTCAGCCTGGTATCCGATGTCTATGGACCCTATTTCAAAAAAAATGACCTGGTGAGATTCAGGATCATTAACACCACTCAGGGTGCCGGGTCATACAGGTCAACTTTAAATAGTCCCATGCAATGGGACACTGCGTTCTCAGCGGAGATCACGGTCGGTGAAATGAAAAAACTTGGTACGGGCAAACAACTTATTCTTATGGATATTTATTCGGTAGGTGACGACACGACCTTCATATTCGACGCGCTAGACACAGAGTTTACGCCATGAAATCTTCAGGCTCGCCCACCCCATCAGCACGCTAACACTGACATTCTATCAACAAAAGAAGGCGCTATTATGACTTTTACCTCTCCTAGACTAACTGCTCAAGGGCACCCTCCGCCGACTAGCACCTCATCGCCCTACCCAATAACGGCACACTACGGTTATGCCTTGTTATGGTCCACACTTATTCCTGCGAATGCCGCCACCTTGATGACTGGTCATAGGGTAACCGCTACGATCCGACGAAACGGTAATCAGCCCTCCACTAATACGCCTTACCCAGCCGCAGTGTTCCATACCTATGTTTACAAAAGAAATGGACGAGCCGGTGATGTTCTAGCGGCAGAACTGCCAAACCCGCAGACTTACGTGCCCAACACTAACTATACGATAGCGTTACAAGTCACTGACGCTACAGGCACAGTGATTGGACTGTCCATCAACACGACGTTCAGATTTTCCTAACTTGTTGAAAGGTGTCGAACTGAAAGGCTATTCGCGGAGCAGTAAATATAAATATAACCACACACTCATTTAGAACGGCGCGCGAAGCTGTTTGGTGCTTCAAAGAGCGCCCGCCTATCACGCATTGGAAATTCCATATCAATCGATGCAACCTACAAATTTCAACTACAAAAAAGCCCGCATCGCTGCGGGCTTTTTCTTAAGCGACTGGGGCTCAGTTGACCTTCGCGTTCAACTCACCTTTCAAATACCGCTGATACATCGCTTCCAACGAAACCGGCTTGATCTTCGAAGCGTTGCCGGCGGTGCCGAAGGCCTCGTAGCGAGCAATACATACGTCACGCATGGCGGTCACAGTGGCGCCAAAGAACTTACGCGGATCAAACTCGCTCGGATTGGTAGCCATCAGGCGACGCATCGCACCGGTGGACGCCAAACGCAGGTCGGTGTCGATGTTGACCTTGCGCACGCCGTGCTTGATGCCTTCGACGATTTCTTCAACCGGTACGCCGTAGGTTTCTTTGATGTCGCCGCCGTACTGGTTGATGATCGCCAGCCATTCCTGCGGTACCGAGGAAGAACCGTGCATCACCAGGTGGGTGTTGGGGATGCGTTTGTGGATTTCCTTGATGCGGTCGATGGCCAACACGTCACCGGTAGGCGGCTTGGTGAACTTGTAGGCGCCGTGGCTGGTGCCGATGGCGATGGCCAGGGCGTCGACTTGGGTCTTTTTCACGAAGTCAGCGGCTTCTTCCGGGTCGGTCAGCATCTGGCTGTGATCCAGCACGCCTTCAGCGCCGATGCCGTCTTCTTCGCCGGCCATGCCGGTTTCCAGGGAACCCAGGCAGCCCAGCTCGCCTTCAACCGACACGCCGCAGGCGTGGGCCATGGCGACGGTTTGTTGGGTGACGCGTACGTTGTACTCGTAGTCGGTCGGGGTCTTGCCGTCTTCGCCGAGGGAGCCGTCCATCATCACCGAGCTGAAGCCCAGCTGGATGGAGCGCTGGCACACGTCAGGGCTGGTGCCGTGGTCCTGGTGCATGCACACCGGGATGTGCGGGAATTCTTCGATTGCGGCGAGGATCAGGTGACGCAGGAACGGGGCACCGGCGTATTTGCGCGCACCGGCCGAAGCCTGGACGATCACAGGGGAGTCGGTCTTGTCAGCGGCTTCCATGATGGCGCGCATCTGCTCAAGGTTGTTGACGTTAAAGGCTGGGACGCCGTAGCCGAACTCGGCTGCGTGGTCCAGCATTTGACGCATGCTGATAAGTGCCATTGTGTTGTCTCTCCCGGTCGAGGGTCGTTAATCGTGCAAGCCTGCCGTAGCGGCGGCTGCTATTCAAGTTATTGCAGGTCAGGGTTTGTAGGCCTGGCCTGCTGAATCGTTATTGCTGTCAGGCTTACTGCGCTTTGCAGCCGCGCCCGATCAAATCATCGGTGGCGACCCAGTAAACCAGGCCTTCCTCACCTTTTGTGTGAAACGCCAATTGGTCGTTGGCATACAACACGCCCGAGGCGGCCACGTCCTGTTTAAGGCGGTAGACCTGATCGGAACCGCCGAGGCGCAAATCCACCTCAGATTTAGCCGCATTGGCAAAGCGCCAGTTGACCTCAGCCTTGCTGTCGCAGGTCCAGGTGGTCCACTTGTCGGCAGTTTCTGCCTTGTTGCTGAACATGTTCATGCTGCTGCAGCCGGCCAACAGGGCCAGGGCTGCCAGGGCGAAAACGCCTTTCATTGCCAATCCTCGTGAGGCGACCGATGGCCGCCAGTTGATCAGACCCGTCAAGGGCAACCCTGTTCCTGACCGTTGGGCGCGGCGTCGTATTTCTCCAGCCGTTCGTTGCCGATGCGCTTGTTGATCACCGGCATGGTCTCGGCTTGCCAGTCCGCCTGGTAGCAGCTCTTTTTTTGCTGCGCTGCAGGCTTGCCAGCGTCCGGCTCAGCGCTTGGCGTGCTGCCGCAGCCGACCAACAGGCCCGCTGCGATCACCATAGCCAACGACTTGATCATGGGAACACTCCTTTTCCGGATCACGAGCCTCAGCCTTTGGCTCGGGTTTCCAGCACTTCAACGGCGGGCAGTACTTTGCCTTCGACGAATTCGAGGAACGCGCCGCCACCGGTAGAAATGTAGGAGATTTGGTCAGCAACGCCATATTTATCGATGGCCGCCAGGGTGTCGCCACCGCCCGCGATGGAGAACGCCGAGCTTTCAGCGATGGCCTTGGCCAGCACTTTGGTGCCGTTGCCGAATTGGTCGAATTCGAACACTCCGACCGGACCGTTCCACAGGATGGTCTGCGAAGCTTTCAGCAGTTCGGCGAAGTTGGCCGCGGTTTGCGGGCCGATATCCAGGATCATGTCGTCGGCGGCCACATCAGCGATCAGCTTGACGGTAGCTTCGGCGCTTTCGGCAAATTCCTTGGCGACCACCACGTCGACCGGCAATGGCACGCTGACTTTGGCGGCGATGGCGCGGGCGGTGTCCAGCAGGTCCGGTTCGTACAGGGACTTGCCCACCGGGTGACCGGCGGCGGCCAGGAAGGTGTTGGCGATGCCGCCGCCAACGATCAGTTGATTGCAGATCTGGCTCAGGCTGTTGAGCACGTCCAGCTTGGTCGACACCTTGGAGCCGGCCACGATGGCAGCCATTGGCTGAGCCGGAGCGCCCAGCGCCTTGCCCAGTGCGTCCAGTTCAGCAGCCAGCAGCGGGCCAGCGGCGGCGACCTTGGCGAACTTGGCCACGCCGTGGGTCGAGCCTTCGGCGCGGTGAGCGGTGCCGAACGCGTCCATCACGAACACGTCACACAGCGCCGCATATTGCTGGGCCAGTTCGTCGCTGTTCTTTTTCTCGCCCTTGTTGAAGCGCACGTTTTCGAACAGCACGATGTCGCCGGCTTTAACGTCAACGCCACCCAGGTAGTCAGCCACCAGCGGCACGTCACGGCCCAGGGCTTTGCTGAGGTAATCGGCAACAGGCTTGAGGCTGTTTTCGGCGGAGAACTCACCTTCGGTCGGGCGACCCAGGTGGGAGCAGACCATCACGGCCGCACCTTTTTCCAGGGCCAGCTTGATGGTCGGCAGCGAGGCCAGGATTCGCGCATCGCTGGTGACAACACCGTCCTTGACTGGGACGTTGAGGTCTTCGCGGATCAGTACGCGCTTACCTTGCAGATCGAGGTCGGTCATCTTCAACACGGTCATGGGTCGCAGTTCCTGAATTACTGTTGAGGTTGTTTAGAGGCGATGTGCAGATAATGTTCCGCAACATCCAGCATGCGGTTGGCAAAACCCCACTCGTTGTCGAACCAGGCCAGGATATTGACCAGCCTTGGGCCGGAAACGCGGGTCTGGCTGGCATCGACAATCGCCGAATGCGGGTCGTGGTTGAAATCACAACTGGCGTGGGGCAATTCGGTGTAGGCCAAAAGGCCCTTGAGCGGGCCGCTGGTGGCGGCGTCGCGCAGGATCCGGTTGACCTCCGTCGCATCGGTGTCGCTGACGGTTTGCATGGTGATGTCCAAGCAGGACACGTTCACCGTCGGCACCCGTACGGCTTTGGCCTGGATTCGCCCGGCAAGTTCCGGCAACAGTCGCTCGATGCCACGGGCCAGGCCGGTGGACACCGGAATCACTGACTGGAACGCCGAGCGCGTGCGGCGCAGGTCTTCGTGGTGGTAGGCGTCGATCACCGGCTGGTCGTTCATCGCCGAGTGGATCGTGGTGATCGACACGTAATCCAGGCCGATCGCCTGATCCAGCAAGCGCAACAGCGGCACGCTGCAGTTGGTGGTGCAGGAAGCGTTGGACACCAGCAGCTCATCGCCCGTCAGGCAATCTTGATTGATGCCGTAGACGATGGTGGCGTCGACATCCGCCTCGCTGGCCATCGGCTGGGAAAACAGCACACGCGGCGCGCCGGCGTCGAGGAAACGCTGGCCATCGGCACGGGTGTGGTAGACACCGGAGCATTCCAGCACCAGGTCGACGCCCAGTGCTTTCCAGTCGATGCCTTCGGGGGTGGCACTGCGCAAGACCTGCACGCAGTTGCCATTAATGTGCAGACAATCGCCTTCGACCCGCACTTCGCCAGGGAAGCGGCCGTGGGTGGAGTCAAAGCGTGTCAGGTATTCGATGCTGGCCATGTCGGCCAAATCATTGATCGCGACAATTTCAAACCCGGCCGCCGCCCCTCGCTCGAACAGAGCACGCAAGACGCAACGACCAATGCGGCCGTAGCCGTTGAGTGCAACTTTGTAGGGACGCGGTTGAGGCATGGGGTTCTCGATTACCTTGGGTAACGGGGTGGCTGTCAGACCGCTTTCGCGAGCAAGCCCGCTCCCACATTTAGACCGCGATCTAATGTGGGAGCGGGCTTGCTCGCGAAGGCGTCAGTACAACCACCCCAATTTACAGCCTTAGTCTTCCAGCAGCTCTTCAGCCTGACCCAGGATGTTTTCCAGGGTGAAACCGAACTCTTCGAACAACGCTGGCGCCGGCGCCGACTCACCGTAGGTGGTCATGCCGATCACGCGGCCTTCCAGGCCCACGTACTTGTACCAGTAGTCGGCGTGCGCCGCTTCGATGGCGATACGCGCGCTGACCTGCAACGGCAGCACCGACTGCTTGTAACCGGCGTCCTGGGCTTCGAACACGCTGGTGCACGGCATGGACACAACACGTACGTTGCGGCCTTGGGCAGTCAGCTTGTCGTACGCCTGAACGGTCAGGCCCACTTCGGAACCGGTGGAGATCAGGATCAGCTCCGGCTCGCCGATGCAGTCCTTGAGCACGTAGCCGCCACGGCTGATGTCGGCGATCTGCGCGTCGGTACGCACTTGGTGCTGCAGGTTCTGACGCGAGAAGATCAGCGCCGAAGGGCCGTCCTTACGCTCGATGGCGTGTTTCCAGGCCACGGCGGATTCCACCGCATCGGCAGGGCGCCAGCAATCCAGGTTCGGCGTGGTACGCAGGCTGGTCAGTTGCTCGACAGGCTGGTGCGTCGGGCCGTCTTCACCGAGGCCGATGGAGTCGTGGGTGTACACATGGATCACGCGTTTCTTCATCAGCGCGGCCATGCGTACAGCGTTGCGGGCGTATTCCATGAACATCAGGAAGGTCGCGCCGTAAGGCACCAGGCCACCGTGCAGGGACACGCCGTTCATGATGGCGCTCATGCCGAACTCACGTACGCCGTAGTACATGTAGTTGCCGCTGGCGTCTTCAGCCGACACACCTTTGCAGCCTTTCCACAGGGTCAGGTTGGAACCGGCCAGGTCGGCAGAACCGCCGAGGATCTCAGGCAGCAGGGGGCCAAAGGCGTTCAGGGTGTTCTGGCTGGCTTTACGGCTGGCGATGGTCTCGCCCTTGGCCGCGACTTCGGCGATGTAGGCCGAGGCTTTTTCCGAGAAGTCGACAGGCAGGTCACCAGCGAGGCGACGGACCAACTCGTTGGCCAACTCAGGGAACTCGGCGGAGTAGGCGGCGAAACGCTGGTCCCACTCGGCTTCGGCCGCCAGGCCTTTTTCCTTGGCATCCCATTCGGCGTAGATGTCGGCCGGGATTTCGAACGGGCCGTGGTTCCACTTCAGGGCTTCACGGGTCAAGGCGATTTCCGCGTCACCCAGTGGGGCGCCGTGGCAGTCTTCTTTGCCCTGCTTGTTCGGCGAACCGAAACCGATGGTGGTCTTGCAGCAGATCAGGGTCGGCTGCGCGCTCTTGCGGGCGGTGTCGATGGCGGTCTTGATCTCTTCCGGATCGTGGCCGTCGACGTTGCGGATCACTTGCCAGTTGTAGGCTTCGAAACGCTTCGGGGTGTCATCGGTGAACCAGCCTTCGACTTCGCCGTCGATGGAGATGCCGTTGTCATCGTAGAAGGCAATCAGCTTGCCCAGGCCCAGGGTACCGGCCAGGGAAGCGACTTCGTGGGAAATGCCTTCCATCATGCAGCCATCACCCAGGAACACATAGGTGTGGTGATCGACGATGTCGTGGCCAGGGCGGTTGAACTGCGCGCCCAGGACTTTTTCCGCCAGCGCGAAACCAACGGCGTTGGCCAGGCCTTGGCCCAGGGGACCGGTGGTGGTCTCGACGCCAGGGGTGTAGCCGAATTCCGGGTGACCCGGGGTGCGGCTGTGCAACTGGCGGAAGCTTTTCAGATCGTCGATGGTGACGTCGTAGCCGGTCAGGTGCAGCAGCGAGTAGATCAGCATCGAGCCGTGGCCGTTGGACAGGACGAAGCGGTCACGGTCGGCAAACGACGGGTTGCTCGGGTTGTGTTTCAGGTAGTCACGCCAAAGCACCTCGGCGATATCCGCCATGCCCATCGGGGCACCGGGATGGCCGCTGTTGGCTTTTTGCACGGCATCCATGCTGAGGGCACGAATGGCGTTGGCACGCTCACGACGGCTGGGCATCGCTGATCTCCTGGGGTTTGCTGAAAAGAAACGGAAAAAAGGACCGGCATTTTCCCTCAGCCACCGCCTGCGGGCAATGACAGATAGTCACTTGAGGACGTTTTTCCTGTGCTTTGGGCGTCAATCCCTTGCAGAAACCTTTAACCAGTTCGTCTAAAGGTTATAGCAAGTGCTTATAACCGCCACTTATCGATCAATATCAAAACTTTTTGATATTGCCCTTGCGATGCATTCCACCCGTCACTAGACTGCTGGCCTTATGAATCTACCCATGCCCTCACTGCGCCCCGACGACGGCGATGAACTGGCAGCCTTGTGCAAGGCCGCTGGCGATCCGTTGCGTTTGAACGTGTTGCGCGCGCTGGCCAACGATTCCTTCGGCGTACTGGAACTGGCGCAGATCTTCGCCATCGGCCAATCCGGCATGAGCCACCACTTAAAGGTGCTGGCCCAGGCCGACCTGGTGGCGACCCGCCGTGAAGGCAATGCGATTTTCTACCGCCGCGCCCTGCCTCATAACGAGTTGTTGGGCGGCAAGCTGCACGCAGCGCTGCTTGAGGAAGTGGATAACCTGAGCCTGCCCGGCGACGTACAGTCGCGCATCAGCCAGGTCCATGGGCAACGCGCTGCCGCCAGCCAGGACTTTTTCGCACGGGTTGCCGAGAAGTTTCGCGCCCAGCAAGACCTGATTGCCGGCCTTGCCCAATACCGCGACAGTGTATTGGCGCTGCTCGACAAGCTGAGCTTCAGTGAAGAGGCCACAGCACTGGAAGTCGGCCCTGGCGACGGCGGTTTCCTGCCGGAACTGGCGCGGCGCTTCCAGCAAGTCACCGCGCTGGACAACAGCCCGGCGATGCTCGAACTGGCGCGCCAGCTGTGTGAACGCGAGTCGCTGGGCAATGTCAGCCTGCAGTTGGCGGACGCGCTGAACAACACAACGTTGAAGGCCGACTGCGTGGTGCTGAACATGGTCTTGCACCATTTCGCCGCCCCCGCCGACGCGCTCAAGCAAATGGCCGGGCTGCTGCAACCCGGCGGTAGCCTATTGGTTACGGATTTATGCAGCCACAACCAGAATTGGGCCAGGGAGGCCTGCGGTGATCTCTGGTTGGGTTTTGAACAGGACGATCTGGCCCGTTGGGCCACCGCTGCGGGACTCGTTCCCGGGGAAAGCCTCTATGTAGGTTTACGTAATGGTTTCCAGATTCAGGTCCGCCATTTTCAGCGGCCGGCTGGCGACACTCACCATCGGTAAATATCAGGAAAACATCGAGATGAGCGAATACTCCCTTTTCACCTCCGAGTCCGTGTCTGAAGGGCATCCGGACAAAATCGCCGACCAGATTTCTGACGCGGTGCTGGACGCCATCATTGCTGAAGACAAGTTTGCCCGTGTGGCGTGCGAGACTCTGGTGAAAACCGGTGTAGCGATCATCGCCGGCGAAGTGACCACCACCGCCTGGGTTGACCTGGAGCAGATCGTTCGTGACGTGATCACCGACATCGGCTACACCAGCTCCGACGTCGGCTTCGACGGCGCGACCTGCGGCGTGATGAACATCATCGGCAAGCAATCCCCGGACATCAACCAGGGTGTCGACCGTGCCAAGCCTGAAGATCAGGGCGCCGGCGACCAGGGCCTGATGTTCGGCTATGCCAGCAACGAAACCGACGTGCTGATGCCGGCACCGATCACCTTCTCGCACCAGCTGGTGCAGCGTCAGGCCGAAGCGCGTAAATCCGGCTTGCTGCCGTGGCTGCGCCCGGACGCCAAGTCCCAGGTGACCTGCCGTTATGAAGGCGGCAAGGTTGTGGGCATCGACGCTGTCGTGCTGTCGACCCAGCACAACCCGGACGTGTCCTACGCCGACCTGCGCGAAGGCGTGATGGAGCTGATCGTCAAACACGTGCTGCCAGCCGAGCTGCTGAGCAAAGACACTCAGTTCCACATCAACCCGACTGGCCAGTTCATCATCGGCGGCCCGGTAGGCGACTGTGGCCTGACCGGTCGCAAGATCATCGTCGACAGCTACGGCGGCATGGCCCGTCACGGCGGTGGCGCGTTCTCCGGTAAAGATCCATCCAAGGTTGACCGTTCGGCGGCCTACGCCGGTCGTTACGTGGCCAAGAACATCGTCGCGGCCGGCCTGGCCGAGCGTTGCGAGATCCAGGTTTCCTACGCGATTGGCGTGGCCCAGCCTACATCGATCTCGCTGAATACCTTCGGCACCGGCAAGATCAGCGATGACAAGATCGTAAAACTGGTGCGCGAGATCTTCGACCTGCGCCCTTACGCGATCACCACCATGCTCGACCTGCTGCACCCGATGTACCAGGAAACCGCAGCCTACGGCCACTTCGGGCGTACCCCTGCGCAGAAGACTGTCGGCAACGACACCTTCACCACCTTCACCTGGGAAAAAACCGACCGCGCCAACGACCTGCGGACCGCCGCCGGCCTGTAATCGCTCTCGGTACACAAAAGCCCTGCCGGGTTCATCCGGCGGGGCTTTTTATTGCCGCCCGAATGGCGCGACGACCTTCACAGTTTTTGGATCCAAAGCTTGCAGGCCCAATGATGGCCCCTTAGAATCCGCGCCCTCTCGGGCCCTTCACCTTATTTGGATATTGCCCTGCGCCAGCCCGGGATTCATCAGCGCGCAGGCAATCGAACATTGAGGTTTTTCATGCGCATTTCCACGCTCGCCCCCGCCGCCCTGCTGCTCAGCCTGTTCGCCCTGCCGGTTAACGCCGCCGACCTGAGCGCACTGAGCGGCGCCCTGAGCGCCCAACTGGGTGGCGGCAACTCCGGCGACTGCCAGAAACAAGCCGCAGATCTGCAAACCAAGATCGATGCTGCCGAAGCCCAGAAGGACACCTTGAAAGTAAAGGCCTTCAAAGCCGCCCAGGACCAGATCAACAAAGGTTGTGACAAACTTTCTGAAGCCCAGGCCAAAGCCGACGCCAAGCAGCAAACACAGGAGGCCAAGGCCGATAAGCCCGACGCCGTGAAAGCGCTGGGCGGCCTGTTCAAGTAAATAGAAACACCCCGTAAAAAGCCCCGCAGCGTCGGGGCTTTTTTGTGGCCGAGAGGATCATTTAGGCTGGGCACCCTTTCCGGGCAAGGATGCTCACGATGCCTTTACTGATAGCGTTTGTACTCAGCCTTTTACCTCTCAGCGGGTGGGCCGAAGAGTGCCCAGACGCCGCCCGGGCACAGGTCAACACCCTGGCCGAACAGATACGCCTCTGGGACGACAGCTACCATCGCCTCAACCAATCCCCCGTGAGCGATGAACTCTATGACCAGGCACGCCAGCGCCTGGCCCACTGGCGCCAATGCTTCCCCGAATCCACCACGAAACCCGACAAGCCACTGGCGAGTTCACGCGGCACCCTGCCTCATCCCATTGCCCATACGGGCCTTGAGAAACTGCAGGATGAACAGGCCGTCGGCGCCTGGCTGCGAACACGCGAAGATGTCTGGATTCAGCCCAAAGTGGATGGCGTGGCGGTGACCCTGATCTATCAACAAGGTCGCCTGCGACAAGTCATCAGCCGGGGCGATGGCCTCATGGGCCACGACTGGTCCGCCTCCGCACGCAAGATCCCTGGCATCGTCCAACAGTTGCCGGAACCCATCGACCTGGTGCTGCAAGGTGAACTCTATTGGCGGCTCGACGACCATGTGCAATCGGCAAACGGCGGGCTTAATGCCCGCAGCAAAGTGGCCGGCCTAATGAACCGCCTGCAACTGAGCGACACCGATGCCAGCGGCATTGGCCTGTTCGTCTGGGCGTGGCCCAAGGGGCCAGCTTCCTTTACCGAGCGCCTGGCCACACTGGCACGCTGGGGTTTCACCGACAGTCGTCGCTTCAGCCAACCCATCCGCGACATCGCCGAAGCCACGCACTGGCGCGCCTATTGGTACAACCACCCACTGCCATTCGCCAGCGATGGGGTGGTGGTGCACCAGGCTCAGCGCGCGCCCGCCGAACGCTGGCAAGCCAGCGAGCCCTATTGGGCGGCCGCCTGGAAGTACCCGGCAGGCAAGGCCCTGGCACTGGTGCGCAACGTGCAATTCAAGATCGGCCGCACCGGACGCATAACCCCCATGCTGGAGCTGGAACCGGTGCGACTGGATGACAGACAGATCAGCCGGGTGAGCGCCGGCTCATTGAAACGTTGGCAAGCGCTGGATATCCGCCCTGGCGACCAAATATCCATCAGCCTGGCGGGCCAGGTGATCCCGCGGCTGGACGAAGTCATCCTGCGAAACACCCACAGGGCAGACCTGAAAGTGCCTGACCCACAGGACTTCCATGCCTTGAGCTGCTGGCAAATGGACCCCGGCTGCGAAGAGCAGTTACTCGCGCGCCTCACCTGGCTGAGCAGCAATCAAGGCCTTGCGCTACCCCATATAGGTCGCGAAACCTGGAACGTATTGATCCAGGCCGGTCTAATCGCAGGCTTTCTCGATTGGTTAACCCTGGATGCGGCAGAGCTTGCTAACATTGAGGGCTTCGGTGATCGCAGCCGCGCACGCGTGGTCGAAAGTCTCCACAGCGCGCGGCAACGGCCCTTTGCTCAATGGCTCAAAGCCTTGGGCGTACCGCCCGCGGCACGCAACAACCTGGAAGGCGACTGGCAGACGCTGGTCGCGAGAGACACCCAGGCCTGGCTGGCCATCGATGGCATCGGCCCGGGTCGCGCGGCGCAACTGAGCGCTTTTTTCCGCGACCCGCAAGTACAGGCCTTGGCAGACACATTACGCGTGGCCGGCATCGACGGGTTCTAAACCCAAGCCGACCACCAGATTGCGACCTTGGAGCCCCACATGAAATTTCTAGCCCCCGTTGCCCTGACCGTTGCAAGCTTCATGGCCACACCGTTGCTGGCCGCCGAGCAAGCACCACAGCTCACCGGCTGCGCCGCCAAGCGCCAAGCCATCAGCACCCAAATCGAACAGGCCAAGGCCGCCGGCAACAGTGCGCAACAAGCCGGCCTGGAAAAAGCCCTGAGCGAAGTCACCGCCAACTGCACCGACGCGTCCTTGAAGAAGGAGCGGGAAAACAAGGTGCTCGATGCCAAGCATGAAGTCAGCCGCCGTCAGGCCGACCTCGACAAGGCCATGAAAAAAGGCGATGCGGACAAGATCAACAAACGCAAAGACAAACTCGCCGAGTCCCGCAAAGAACTGCAGGACGCGGTGGAAGAACTCGACCAGTAAAACCGGTCAGTGGTCCCGGAACTGTTTATGGCAGGCGCTGCAGGCATCTTCGACTTTCTGCACCGCCGGCCCCAGGTTGCTGGCCTTGTTAGGCTGGACCTGGCTGATAGTCACCAATTCACCGGTGGCCGCTTCAAGGTTGCGGGCCAGTTGCTGGAATTGCGCCTGTTTCTGCCAGACATCGTCCTTGGCGCTGGTGTGATCTTCCTCGCGCACGCTCGGGAAATGCTTCCACGGCTCATGGGACAACGCATCCAGCTTGACCGCGTCTTCGGCAAATTTAGCGCCGTCGAAGGGGATGCGCCCACGCAGCATGCCGCCCAGGTCTTCGCCGGTCTTGAGCATCTGTTTGAAGATCGCCTTGCGCTGGCCCAGCGGAGAATTGGGATCTACGCCGCCACAGGCGGACAGCGTCAGGCAGGCCAGCAATACAACGGTCAGTCTTTTAAAAGTCATGGTGGCTTCGAGGTCACGGGAAACGGCGGCCAGTATCCTCGCCCCGCCCGTAAAGACCAATAGCCCTATTAATAATAAGGGTTGCCCAATAGCGCTGTGGCGTGGGTAATCGCTTCAGGAATTGTTTGTATGCATATCACGTTTAAACCCTGGAGCCGCCGCCTGGCATGGGCTCTACCGATGATCGCGCTGCTGGCCGGCTGCGACGCGGGCAAAGAAACAGCCAAAGATGAAACTTCGAAGCCCCATGCTGTGGCCACCTATGTCAGCGCACCGTGGGAAGCCCTGCCGGTGGTGTCCGACAGCGACCTGCTGGCCGGCTTTGAATCCTGGCGCAGTGCTTGCCAGCGCCTCAAGGCCGACCCGATCTGGGGAGCTACTTGTGCAGCCGCCGCGACCGTGCCCACGAATGCTACGGCGGTGCGTGGCTTCCTCAAGGAGCGCCTGGATGTATTCGGCCTGCGCTCTGCCGACAACACGCCCAACGGCTTGATCACCGGCTATTACGAGCCGGTCTACCCCGGCAGCCTGACCAAAACCGCCAAAGCCAACGTGCCGGTATACGGCGTGCCGGACGACCTGATCATCGTCAACCTGGAAAGCATCTACCCCGAACTCAAGGGCAAGCGCCTGCGCGGTCGCCTGGAAGGTCGCGTGCTCAAGCCTTACGACGATGCCAGCGCCATCAACGGCCAGGGCTCCACGGCCAAACCGATTGCCTGGCTGACGGACCCGATGGACCTGCAGTTCCTGCAAATCCAGGGCTCGGGCCGCATCCAACTGGCTGGCGGGCGCCAACTGCGCGTCGGTTATGGCGACCAGAACGGCTATCCCTACCGCCCGATCGGCCGCTGGCTGGTTGAACAAGGCGAGTTGAAGAAAGAAGACGTGACCATGGGCGCCATCAGCGCCTGGGCCAAGGCGCACCCGCAGCGCATACCGGAACTGCTGGCGAGCAACCCGAGCTATGTGTTCTTCAGCGCGCGCCCCGACAGCAATGAAGGCCCGCGCGGCTCCTTGAATGTGCCATTGACCGCTGGCTACAGCGTGGCGGTGGATCGCAAAGTGATTCCGTTGGGCAGTTTGTTATGGCTGTCGACCACCAAGCCGGATGGTTCGCCGATCGCACGGCCCGTCGCTGCACAGGACACTGGCGGCGCAATCACGGGTGAAGTGCGCGCGGATCTGTTCTGGGGCACCGGCGATGCGGCGGGTGAACTGGCGGGCAATATGAAGCAGCAGGGGCAGATCTGGATGTTGTGGCCAAAGGGTGCGGCGTTGCCACAGGTGCCGGATGCACCTGCGGGGAGCTGAAGACGCTCTGCCCAACTCAATGTATTGGGGTGAGCGGGCTTACTGTAGTGAGCGGGCTTGCCCCGCGCTGGGTGGCGAAGCCGCCCCAAAACCATACGCCTCGGCGCGCCTGGAGCAATGTGGTGAGGCTGATAGAGGCTGCTGCGCAGCCCCGCGCGGGGCAAGCCCGCTCACCACAGCAAGCCCGCTCATCACACAAGCCAGCTCCCACAATGGCTATGCATCAACCGTCAGATCGAGACAAAGAAGAAGCTCGCAATCAACGCCATCCCCACGAACCACACAAGCGAACGCAGCATCGCCCAATCCGCCAGGTAGCAGATGATGTACAGCAGGCGGCTGGTGATAAACAGCACAGCCAGCACATTGATGGTCACCAATTCGGCCGTACCCGCCAGGTGCGCGATGATCACTGCCGCCGCGAAGGCCGGGGTGACTTCAAAACTGTTGAGCTGGGCACTGTGGGCACGCTTGGCAAACCCTTCAAGGGTGTCCAGGAAAGCGCGAGGGTCGTGGTTCTGCCGTGGGCCGAACTTGCCGCCGCTGAACTTGGCCACTCCTGTGCACAGGTAAGGTAGAAAAATTGCGATCAACACACACCAGAAAGCGACCGTCATCACACATTCCTTTTGTAGTTTTAAACAGCGATTAGAGTTTTAGCACTAAAAATACCAAACCGCACTCACCCGCTATGAGCCCTGGCTGGCCCAAAGGTTCTATGGCGTTTTATCCAATGCCTTGCAACATCGTGCCACTGGCGCGGTCCATCCACCCAACCCTGCACTGCCACCCAACCTCCAAGGACCCCGGATGCTTGAACTTGTCGCCGCCTTTATTTGCCTCACCACCCTGCTCACCTATGTGAATTTCCGTTTTATCGGCCTGCCGCCCACCATCGGTGTGATGGTCACGGCCCTGGTGTTTTCGCTGATCCTGCAAGGCTTGAGCGTGCTCGGCTACCCAGGCCTGGAAGAGCGTATCCAGCAATTGATCGGCCAGATCGACTTCGGCGATTTGCTGATGAACTGGATGCTGTCGTTCCTGCTGTTCGCCGGCGCCCTGCACGTGAACCTGAACGACCTGCGCAGCTACCGCTGGCCCATCGGCCTGCTGGCGACCTTCGGCGTATTGATCGCGACCGTGGTGATCGGCAGCTTGGCGTATTACATCTTCGCCCTGTTTGGCTGGCACGTGAGCTTCCTTTACTGCCTGCTATTTGGTGCGCTGATTTCACCCACCGACCCGATTGCGGTACTGGGCGTGCTGCGTACCGCCAATGCCTCGAAACCGCTGAAAACCACCATCGTGGGCGAGTCACTGTTCAACGACGGTACCGCTGTCGTGGTCTTCACCGTGCTGCTGGGCATCGCACAGCTGGGCGAAACCCCGACCGTCGGCGCCACCGCCCTGCTGTTCGCCCATGAAGCCATCGGCGGCGTGGTATTCGGCGGTCTGATCGGCTACTTGGTCTACCTGATGATCAAGAGCATCGAGCAGCACCAGATCGAAGTGATGCTGACCCTCGCCCTGGTGATCGGCGGCTCGGCGATGGCCACCGAGCTGCACGTCTCGGCACCGATTGCGATGGTGGTAGCCGGTCTGATCATCGGCAACCTGGGCCGCAAGCTGGCGATGAATGACATGACCCGTCGCTACCTCGATGGCTTCTGGGAGCTGCTCGACGACATGCTCAATGCGCTGCTGTTCGCCCTGATCGGCATGGAACTGCTGCTCTTGCCGTTCAACTGGTTGCACGTATTCGCCGCCAGCCTGCTGGCCGTGGCAATCCTGCTGTCGCGCCTGTTGACGGTGGCCCCGGCGATCCTGCTGCTACGGCGCTGGCGCACGGTGCCACGCGGCACCATCCGCATCCTCACTTGGGGCGGTTTGCGTGGTGGTGTATCGGTAGCGTTGGCCCTGGCACTGCCGCTGGGCCCGGAGCGTGACCTGCTGCTGAGCATCACGTACATCGTGGTGCTGTCGTCGATCCTGTTGCAGGGCTTGAGCATCGGCAAGCTGGTCAAGCGCGTGACCCGGGATGAGCCCCAGGCCGCACCTGACACTCACTGATCCTTGTCGATCCGCTGCGGATGCCTGGGGTCCGCAGCCTTCTTGCCTGGCAGGCTGCTTTCGCTGCGAATCTGCGCGTGGCTGATCAGCGCAAAGATAAAGCTGCCGCCAATGATATTGCCCGCCAGCGTCGGCCCGGCGAACACCAGCCAGAAGTCCTTCCACGCCAGTTCGCCGGCAAACACCAGGTATGACACCTCCGCCGAACCCACCACGATATGGGTAAAGTCCCCCAGCGCCATCAGGTAAGTGATCAGGATGATGATGAACATCTTGGCGCTTTCCATCGACGGGATCATCCACACCATGGTCGCGATCATCCAGCCGGAGATGATGCCTTTGGCGAACATCTGGCTGGCGTCGTTTTCCATGATCTTGCGCCCGATTTCGAGGAAGGCCTGGTCAGTCCGGGTATCGAAGATCGGCAAGTGCAACATCACATAAGCCACCAGCAGGGTGCCGCACAGGTTGCCGACCAGTACCACCGTCCATAATCGCAACAGTCGCCCGGCGTTGCCCAGGGTGGGCTTGCTCATCACCGGCAGCACCGCCGTCAGGGTGTTTTCGGTGAACAACTGCTGACGCGCGAGGATCACCGCCAGGAAGCCTGCGCAGTAACCGAAGCTGGCGATCACCTTGAAGGCTTCGCCATCCGGCAGGCGCGAGTTGAGCAACCCCATCGCCATCAGCGACAGTCCCATGGTCAACCCGGCGGCCAACGCCGACCACCACAAGGCGGCGACGCTGCGCTCCAACTCCTGGTCGCCCTGGGTACGGATGATTTCATGCAATACCGCCGCGCGGGGTGGCTGGTTTTTGTCGACGTCCTGCTGCTCTTCCTGCGACAGGTTGGGGGTTTTGCCTGATTCGTCGGTGGCCATGATCATCCGGAGTCCAAGGGGTGCCTGTAGCTACGACACGCCGCCGCGATGGCTGTTCAGTGGCCAGGCAACTAAACCTTTAGCTTCCAGGCCTTGGCCATCTCCACGGTGGTAGAACTGGAGGCCTTGTCCCAGGGCTTGTTGCGCGCCTTGTAACTGTCCACGAGGGTGTCGAGTACCCGGTTGAATTCGGTGGCCGTGGTGGACCATGCCAAGTCTTGGGCCGCACGGTGCAACAGTTCAACGTTAGACTCGGGCTGGCCGGGTCGGAACAGCGACGGGTAGATCACCTCACGCGTGAAGTTTTCAGCTTTCGTCGCAATATCACGCACGCTCATCTCAGCGACAGCACGGCCAATGACCTTGGACATCGGCAATGCACCGCCTGCGATCTGCTTGGCCGCCGCTTGCAACAACTGCTGAAAATTGGGCTGACGGGCGACATTGAGGCGCCGCCCCAACCAATCGATGTGCTCCGGACGCTGGGCAAGGACATCGAGATTGCGCAGAGCCGATAAGATTTTCGGCGTGAACACCAACGCGCCTTGCGCCTGGTTCGCCTCGGTAATCGCAGAATCCAGGACTTGCAACGCCTGTTTTGCGCTATCCCGAAACATCAGCACATCCGAGGCGGCGGGGTCTTTTTGCAGCGTCGGTTGCACGCTGGCGAGCATTGAATCATCCATGGCCAACACGGCGTCATCCAGCGATTGGAAAGCGTGGTGCTCAAGTGCGGTGGTGCGACGCTCCAAATGCGCGTCTACCGCCTGGCGCGCCTTCGCTTGCAGGTGTTGCTTCTGCTCATCCTGCATCGTGAAGTTGACCGTGCCCGTGAGCAGGCCTCGAAAATCGCCTTTTTCAGTCTTGAGGGGCAATGTCACGATCTGCTCGGCGAACGCTTCGAGCTTTTTGTCCTGGAAGGCACCAGCAGCCGAATGCGCAACGCCCGTGATGCGATCTGCCAAGTGGCTCAAAAAACTGCCACTGCGCGCTCGCTCACCAGAGGCATCTGACTCGAACTTGACGATCAACGCCTCGGACTTGGCCAGGGGGCTCTCGGGAAACGCCCGATCCACCACACCTGGCGCCGGGGTATTGAGCAGCAGGCCACCATCCTTGAATGCGGTGCTTTCAGCTGACGCCTGAAAGCCATGACCTTGTTCCACGGGGCTCTTGAACACCAGCGGCAACGCGCCGGAAATATGCGCCGCCCTGGCGATGTCCATCTGCGGCGTCAGGCTCGCATTGAACACCACCAGCTGTGGACGGTCGGCAAACATGCCGGTGCCGGTGATGTTGAGTTGCTTGATCGCAGGTACATCCCGACTCAGCACCTCAAGATCACCAAACGTAGGAGCGCCTCCGGCACTCAACCTGTCAGCAATGCGCATGATTTGCGCCGAGCGGGTTTCCCGAGGGGTTTGCGCGATATGACCCAGAATCGACTGGCGCGACTCATTGCGAATCAGTTCTTCAAGGGGAAGTGCCTCGGTCTGCAGGCGCGGCAGCAAGGTCATCAACAATTGCGAGGTACTGCCGACGGCGCCGGGCAAGCGCCCGACCAGCTTGCCCAGTGTCGTACTGGCATCCTGCATCCAGGCCGTCACGGCGTCTTGGCTATTGAGCAGGCTTGGCAAATCGATACCATCCGACAACTTGTCGAACGCTTCAGCCCCCATGCCACTGGCAATCAGTGCTGCTGAAATAGCACCGGCAGATGAGCCGGAAATCGATTGGATACCTTGCAGCTTCTGGGCGTCCTCAAGTGCCCGCACCACCCCCGAGAAAGCAATGCCCTTGGCGCCACCGCCACTGAGTACCAGGCTGGTAACAGGGGGGGCCGATAAAAACACGTCCACCCGTCCCTGCTGATCACGCATGAGTGTCACATTGCGCGTGCCCACCCCCTCCACCAGCGGCGTCTCCACCGCTTGCTGGGTCGGGGCATACGCCTCTTCAGTCACTGAGGGTTGAATCTTGGTGATCGAGTTAAACACTTTCATCCATGGGCTCTCTCTACAGGGTGTGGTCCTGAGTGATGAGAGCGCCTGGGAAAGATCCGTGCGGAATGATTTGGTAAAGCAAATCACAGCGCAGCAGGGTTACTCGGGAAGGCTATCGTCCTTGAACTGGTCCTTCACGTACCGGATCTCGGTGCGGCCGTGGGGCGCGGGCAGACCATCTTCGCCGAGGTTGACGAAGACCATTTTCTCTACCGTGAGGATACTTTTTCGGGTGATCTTGTTGCGCACTTCACAGGTCAAGGTGATGGAGGTGCGACCAAATTCGGTAGCGGTAATGCCCAGTTCGATGATGTCGCCCTGGCGCGAAGCGCTGACGAAGTTGATTTCGGAGATGTACTTGGTTACCACGCGCTGGTTGCCCAGTTGGACGATGGCGTAGATCGCCGCCTCTTCGTCGATCCAGCGCAGCAGGCTGCCGCCGAACAGGGTGCCGTTGGGGTTGAGGTCTTCGGGTTTTACCCATTTGCGGGTGTGGAAGTTCATGGTCACTCCAAAGCGTCTTGCCGAATGATGGGCAACATCATGGCAGAGCCTGGGCCCAAGCTCTACGCACCATTGCCTATCAACCCCATCAGCGATCTTCATATGGCCGACGGAAAGGCTTGGGAAGTCTGGCGCACACGGCTATAATCGGCGCCGTTTCAAAACGGTCATCTCTAGTTGATACCGTTCTCCCGCCACCTGTCCGAGGGGCGCTGCAGCAGGTTCAACCTGTCAGGCTCGGATGGGGCGTTGTCCGGCCTGGTTAGCCAGCTGGATACTAAACGCACAACGGCGCCCATTCGCACACTACGAATGGAGGCTCTTCATGAGCGCAGTAAACACGCCTGCAGATTTCAACGACTACAAAGTCGCCGACATGTCCCTCGCCGCCTGGGGCCGTCGCGAAACCTTTATCGCCGAATCCGAAATGCCTGCCCTGATGGGTCTGCGCCGCAAGTACGCCGCTGAGCAGCCGCTCAAAGGCGCGAAGATCCTCGGCTGCATCCACATGACCATCCAGACTGCCGTGCTGATCGAAACCCTGGTTGCCCTGGGTGCCGAAGTGCGTTGGTCCTCTTGCAACATCTTCTCGACTCAAGACCAGGCCGCTGCCGCTATCGCCGCTGCCGGTATCGCTGTATTCGCCTGGAAAGGCGAGACCGAAGAAGAGTACGAGTGGTGCCTGGAGCAAACCATCCTCAAGGATGGCGCGCCATGGGATGCCAACATGATCCTCGACGACGGCGGCGACCTGACCGAGCTGCTGCACAAGAAGTACCCGCAGATCCTGGACCGCGTCCACGGTGTGACCGAAGAAACCACCACCGGCGTGCACCGCCTGTTGGACATGCTGGCCAAGGGCGAGCTGAAAATCCCGGCCATCAACGTCAACGACTCGGTGACCAAGAGCAAGAACGACAACAAGTACGGCTGCCGTCACAGCCTGAACGATGCCATCAAGCGCGGTACCGACCACCTGCTGTCGGGCAAGCAAGCCCTGGTGATCGGCTACGGTGACGTGGGCAAGGGTTCGTCCCAGTCCCTGCGTCAGGAAGGCATGATCGTAAAAGTCTCCGAAGTTGACCCGATCTGCGCCATGCAAGCCTGCATGGACGGTTTCGAAGTGGTTTCGCCGTTCATCAACGGCCAGAACGACGGCACTGAAGCCAGCATCGACAAGGCCCTGCTGGGCAAGATCGACCTGATCGTGACCACCACCGGTAACGTGAATGTCTGCGACGCGAACATGCTCAAGGCCCTGAAGAAGCGCGCTGTTGTCTGCAACATCGGCCACTTCGACAACGAAATCGACACGGCTTTCATGCGTAAAAACTGGGCATGGGAAGAAGTGAAGCCACAGGTACACAAGGTTCACCGTACCGGTGCAGGCGATTTCGACCCGCAGAACGACGACTACCTGATCCTGCTGGCTGAAGGCCGCCTGGTTAACCTCGGCAACGCCACTGGCCACCCAAGCCGCATCATGGACGGCTCGTTCGCCAACCAGGTACTGGCGCAGATCTTCCTGTTCGGCCAGAAGTACGCCGACCTGTCGCCTGCCCAGAAAGCCGAGCGCCTGACCGTGGAAGTATTGCCGAAGAAACTCGACGAAGAAGTGGCCCTGGAAATGGTCCGCGGCTTTGGCGGCGTAGTGACTCAACTGACCAAGACCCAGGCCGACTACATCGGCGTGACCGTCGAAGGTCCGTTCAAGCCGCACGCTTATCGGTACTAAGCAGCTGCAAGCTTTCAGCTACAAGCGGCAAGTAAAAGCGCTTGTGGTACAGGGCTTGCTACCTCATTGCTCTTTGAGCAGCTGAGAGATGTGAGCTTCAAGCGACAAGATCAGGCGCACCGCCGCTCTTGCCGCTTGAAGCTTGCAACTTGCAGCTGGAGACCTCCCCCATGTCCCAAGACCGTCGCTACAGCTTCGAGTTCTTCCCGACCAAGACCGATGCTGGGCATGAAAAACTGATGGCGACTGCTACGCAGTTGGCCAGCTACAACCCCGACTTCTTTTCCTGCACTTACGGCGCCGGCGGCTCGACCCGTGACCGCACGATCAACACCGTGTTACAGCTGGAAAGCCAAGTCAAAGTTCCCGCCGCTCCGCACTTGTCGTGCGTGGGCGACAGCAAGGCCGACTTGCGCGGCCTGCTGACCCAATACAAGAGCGCTGGCATCAAGCGCATCGTCGCCCTGCGCGGCGACCTTCCGTCCGGCATGGGCATGGCCAGCGGTGAGCTGCGCCACGCCAATGACTTGGTGAGCTTTATCCGTGAAGAGACCGGCGATCACTTCCACATCGAAGTGGCGGCTTACCCGGAGATGCACCCCCAGGCACACAGTTTCGAAGACGATCTGCAGAACTTCGTGCGCAAGGCCAACGCCGGCGCCGACAGCGCGATCACCCAGTACTTCTTCAACGCCGACAGCTACTTCTACTTCGTCGAGCGTGTACGGGCCATGGGTGTGAACATCCCCATCGTACCGGGCATCATGCCGATCACCAACTACAGCAAGCTGGCGCGCTTCTCCGACGCCTGCGGTGCCGAGATCCCACGCTGGGTGCGCAAGCAATTGGAAGCCTATGGCGACGACGTCAAGAGCATCCAAGCGTTTGGCGAACAGGTCATCACAAATATGTGTGAAGATTTGTTGAACGGTGGTGCACCGGGGCTACATTTCTATACCCTTAACCAGGCCGAACCGAGCCTTGCGATCTGGAACAACCTCAAGCTGCCGCGCTGAGGTTGTTCAAGCAGTACCCAGGCCCTCGTTTATACGGGGGCTTTTTTGTTCACACACTCCCGGAATGGAAGCCAGCAGTAAATGAATACAGCGTCCCCGACCCCTCGCCCACAGCTGGTTTACCTGGTATTTGGCGCCGAGACCTACCATCAGGAAGCGGTATTCAGCATCGCCAGCGCACTCGCGCATCTGGGCGGTACGCAGAACATGCCGTTGGACATCCAGGTGTTCAGCGATAACCCAACGCCCTACGCGGGACTGCCGGTGCAGGTCCACACACTGGACGACGCCACGCGCCAACGCTGGAGCGAGCCCCACGGCTACCATTTCCGCACCAAACATGTGCTGTTGCGCCAAGTCCTCGAAACCTCGGAACGCGCGCTGCTGATCGACACGGACACGTTTTTCCACGACTCGCCCATGGCACTGTTCGAACGCGTCGCCCCCGGCACCTTGCTGTGCAATGCGTTCCACGCCAAGTACGGCGATAACCGCGAAAGCCCGCTGTACGGTTCCCTGGCGAAGGTATTGGCAGAAAAAGGCTTGGCCGATGACGACATGCCTCTGCTCAATTCCGGCGTCATGGGCCTGGCCCGAGAGGACGCGCACCTGCTGGATCACTCCATCAAACTGATGGACGAGCTGTTTTTACTGGCGGGCGGTGCCTATACCCTTGAGGAGTTCTGCCTGTCGGTAGTTGCCTACCGCACGGTCAACGTGCGCCAGTGCCCGGACCTGATCCACCACTATTGGAGCCGCAAGCAGCTGTTCCGCGCCAAGGTCAAGGCGTGGATCACCAAGCACGCCGCCGCCCCCATCAACGCCGAGGCGTTGGCCGACACACGCAAAGTCTCCGCCCACCTGCCGCGCCCACCGCGCCTGCAGCGCCAGATGTACAAGCTGATCACCCTGGCATTGCCCAAGCGCAAGCAGCAGTTCATCCGCGAGATTCTCTACGGCTGCTACGAACACGAAAACGAATTCGACCAGGCCTGTGGCCCGGTTTGGTGGGACAAAGCCCGGCAGAACCAGGAAGAACGCCAGAAATGCCCGGTGGATGCGCACCAATTGGAACACTGGTTCGCCAACCCCTTGGTACGCCTGATTCTCGGCGAGCGGCGCGCAGCCATCCATGACCACCTGATGAGCTCAGAGGCAAAATAGCATCGCCCGCAGATGCGTGTGCCAGAGCTTCTCTTTAAGGCAGGAGCGTCGTAACCTCAGGGCATGCCCATCATTTTGAAGCTTGTGACCGCTGCCCTTTTGACTTGCCTGAGCCTGGCCGCTTACGGCGAGAAACTGCGCATTGTCACCGAGCCCTGGGCGCCCTATGTGTATGAAGAACAGGGCACCATGCAGGGGCTGGACTACGAAACCACGGTGATCGTGTTCCAACGCCTGGGCGTGGATGTGCAATGGCAGTTCCTGCCCTGGAAGCGCTGCCTGGCCATGCTCGACCAGGGCCATGCCGACGGGGCGCTGGATATTTTCCACAGCCATGAGCGCGATGCCTTGCTGCTGTACCCCAGCGAACCGCTGTCGGAGGTGGAATTCGTGCTGTTCTACGCCAATGAGCGCCCCCATCCCGTTCAAAGCCTCGAAGAGGTGCGCGGCCTGACTGTCGGTACGTCGCCGGGATATCTGTACGGCGCGGCATTCAGCGATTCCCCCCTGTTCAACCGTGAGCCCGCCCCCAGCCATGAAGCCAACTTCGGCAAGTTGATGCTCGGGCGTATCGACCTGGTGATCACCGACCGCCGCGTAGGCCAGCATGTGATCAATACGCTGGGCCTGGAAGGCAAGGTCAGCCAGGCGCCGGTGGTGGTCAGCCGCCAGCAACAGTTCCTCGCGGTACGCCGTGGCGCGGGCATGGACCTGTTGGTGCAACGCTTTGCCGCCGAGCTCAAACGCTTCAAACAAGAGCCGGCCTATAGCGCCTTGAGCGCTAAATATGGTGGAATCCAAGCGATTACGGGCCCTGGACGCACCGTTGAGCAGCAGGAAAGCGGCGCGCCGTGATTGCTCTGTTATACTCCGGCCTTTCCGCCAGGCTCACGCCCGGCCGCTGAGGTCTTGAAAAAGGCACCCAACCCCGCTACAGCGCAGCTTCCAGCCCGCGCGAGCCGGTGGAGTGCCCGCCAGACGCAGCAGGACCGGACGGGATAACGCTCCCCTAAGCGTCATTCACGCCCGGCAAGATTATCCCTTTGGGCCAAGCCCTAACTAAAACAGGATTACTCATGTCCTTTGCTTCCCTCGGTCTCTCCGAGGCTTTAGTCCGCGCCATCGAGGCAGCGGGCTATACCGAGCCTACTCCGGTGCAACAGCGGGCCATTCCCGCCGTGTTGCAAGGTCGCGACCTGATGGTCGCGGCTCAGACAGGTACTGGTAAAACCGGCGGCTTCGCCCTCCCGATTCTGGAGCGGTTGTTTCCCAATGGTCACCCGGACAAATCCCAGCGTCACGGCCCGCGCCAACCGCGCGTACTGGTCCTGACCCCCACCCGCGAACTCGCCGCCCAAGTGCACGACAGCTTCAAGCTGTATGCCCGCGACTTGAAGTTCGTCAGCGCCTGCATCTTCGGCGGCGTCGGCATGAACCCACAGGTTCAGGCCATGTCCCGTGGTGTGGACGTACTGGTCGCCTGCCCGGGTCGCTTGCTCGACCTGTGCGGCCAAGGCAGCGTCGATTTGTCCCACGTGGAAATCCTCGTGCTGGACGAAGCCGACCGCATGCTCGACATGGGCTTTGTCCATGACGTGAAAAAGGTCCTCGCGCGCCTGCCGGCCAAACGCCAGAACCTGCTGTTCTCGGCCACGTTCTCCCAGGACATCACGGCCCTGGCTGGCAAGCTGCTGCACAACCCGGAGCGCATCGAAGTCACGCCGCCGAACACCACGGTCGAGCGTATCGAGCAACGTGTGTTCCGCCTGCCTGCCAGCCACAAGCGTGCGCTGCTGGCCCACCTGATCACCGCCGGCGCGTGGGAACAGGTGCTGGTCTTCACCCGCACTAAGCATGGCGCCAACCGCCTGGCCGAGTACCTGGACAAGCACGGCCTCACCGCCGTCGCCATTCATGGCAACAAGAGCCAGAACGCGCGCACCAAGGCCCTGGCTGACTTCAAGGCCGGCACCGTACGCATCCTGGTCGCCACCGATATCGCCGCCCGCGGCCTGGATATCGACCAGTTGCCACACGTGGTCAACTTCGAGCTGCCGAACGTCGATGAAGACTACGTGCACCGTATCGGCCGTACTGGCCGTGCCGGTCGCTCGGGTGAAGCCATCTCCCTGGTGGCGCCGGACGAAGAAAAACTGCTGAAAAGCATCGAACGCATGACCAAGCAGAAAATCGCCGACGGCGACCTGATGGGCTTCGATGCCAGCACCGTGGAGGCCGAGAAGCCTGAAGCGCGCGAGCGTCCAGACGTGCGTAATCCGCGCAACCCACGCGGTCCGAAGGGTGATGGCCCGAACGGCGGCGGTGGTGGCGGTGGTCGTCGCGACAAGGGCAAAGATAAAGGCAAGGAAAAATCTGCGACCAGCGGCCGTGGCGAACGCCCAGCCCGTGAGCAGAAACCCCGTGAAGGTACCCCGGCCCGCGAACAGCGCCAGCCGAGCCAACCGCCACGCGCCGCTGCCGACCGTGCGCCGGACGAATTCCTCGACGACGACGTGGATAACTTCGGTAACCGCGTCGACTACGTGCCACAGGCCAAACCGGCCCAAGGCCGTGGCCGTCGTCCAGGTGCCCCGGCACAGGGTGCAGGCGCAGGCGCTCCACGTGGCGGCCAGCCACAAGGCGGCCGTCAGAATGGCCCCCGCAACAGCAGCGGTGGCACCACGGGTACGCCACCTGCCAAGCGCAACGGCCCGCGCAACGGTGCCCCCCGTGACGGCCAGGCTCGCCGCGAAGACTCGCGCAGCAACAACCGTCGCCCAGCCCGTGACGACCAGCCTCGCTCGTCCGAGCCGGCCGTGCAGAACCCACGCGGTGGCCCTGCACCAAAGATCATCCACAAGGAGTCGAAAGCAGATCGCTTCCCGACACCCGAGCAGTTGGATCAGTTGCCAGGCCGTCCTCGTGGTGAAAAGCCAGCGTTGCTGACCCGCAACCGCTGAGTTTTGTAGCCCAATAAAAAATGCCCCGCATCTTTCGATGCGGGGCATTTTTTTGTGCAGGCAGAAATTACTTCTGCTTAACACCTTCCAGCGAGATGTCCAGGTCCACAGTCTGCGAGGACGGGCCTGGGCCTTTGATGCCGAAGTCGTTCAGGTTGACGGTGGTCTTGGCGTTGAAGCCGGCACGCTCGCCGCCCCACGGGTCTTTGCCCTCACCGTTGAAGGTGGCCTTGAAGGTCACCGGTTTGGTCACGCCGTGGAAGGTCAGGTCGCCGGTCACGTCAGCGGTTTTTTCGCCGGTGGACTTGACGGCAGTGGAGACAAACTTGGCGTCAGCGAACTTGGCAACGTCCAGGAAGTCTTTGCTGGCGATGTGCTTGTCACGTTCTGCGTGGTTGGACCACAGGCTGGCGGTTTTCACGTCGACCGCGATTTTGCTGGACTCAGGCTTGGCGGCGTCCCAGCTGAAGGTGCCATCCCAGTCCTTGAAAGTACCGTGGATGAAGCTGTAGCCCAGGTGGCTGATTTTCCAGTCGATGAAGGCGTGCTGGCCTTCCTTGTCGATCTTGTAGTCAGCAGCCATCACCTGACCTGCAGGCAGCAGGGCAGTACCGATTGCCAGAGCGGCGAGGGTCTTTTTCAACATGCGTTCTATTCCTTGTGAGTCGAGGTTGAACATCAGGCTTTGCGGCCCAGCATACGAAGCAGGGTCACATCACGGTCAATGAAGTGGTGTTTCAACGCAGCCACGCCGTGCAAGCCGGCGAAGACCACCAACACCCAAGCGAGGTACAGATGCACCAGGCCGGCGTTATCTGCCTGGTCCGGTAGTCCGGAAACCACGGCAGGAATCTCAAACAGGCCAAACACCGGGATACCGACACCGTCTGCGGTGGAAATCAGGTAACCAGCGATCATCACGGCAAACAACCCGAGATACAGGAACCCGTGGCCAAAGGCAGCGCCGATACGGGTCATGCGGCTGTAGCTGGCCAGCGGTGGCGGCGGCGGGCTCACCAGACGCCAGACAATACGCACCAGCATGATGGCGAACAGCGTGATGCCAATGCTCTTATGCAGGTCCGGCGCGTCTTTACGCCAGGCGCTGTAGTAGTCGAGACCGACCATCCACAGGCCCAGGGCGAACAAGCCAAACACCACCAGGGCCACGCCCCAGTGCAAAACCATGCTGACCCAGCCATAGCGGGCCGGTGAATTACGTAACTGCATGTACTTAATCCCGTAGTAGTGCGCCCAAGACTAGCGATTTACCTATCGAATTAAAGCGGAAAATTTCGCTTTGAAATATCGAGAAATACGATCAAGAGCCTATGCATAATAAATTAACAAGGGATTAAGGCTATTCCTAAGAAACGTGACAGACCGTCCTGCCTTTACCGTCAATTCACGTGTAATGCCTTGTGACATAGCCGTCCATTGCATAGGCTTGCGCGATTGTTTTACCTGCGCCCGCCGCAGGACCGCTTCGAGGAGATCACCGATGGGCTTGAACAACCAGTGGATGCAACGCGACCTGGCGGTGCTGTGGCATCCCTGCACCCAGATGAAAGACCACCAGCAACTGCCGCTGATCCCGATCAAGCGCGGTGAAGGCGTATGGCTGGAAGACTTCGAAGGCAAGCGCTACCTCGATGCCGTCAGTTCCTGGTGGGTCAACGTGTTTGGCCACGCCAACCCGCGCATCAACCAACGCATCAAGGACCAGGTCGACCAGCTGGAACATGTGATCCTCGCCGGCTTCAGCCACCAGCCGGTGATCGAGCTGTCCGAGCGCCTGGTGCAGATGACGCCCGAGGGCCTGACCCGCTGCTTCTATGCCGACAACGGCTCGTCCTGCATCGAAGTCGCGTTGAAGATGAGCTTCCACTATTGGCTCAACCGCGGCCTGCCGAACAAGAAGCGCTTCGTCACCCTGACCAACAGCTACCACGGCGAAACCATCGCTGCGATGTCGGTGGGCGACGTGCCGCTGTTCACCGAGACCTACAAGGCGTTGCTGCTCGACACGATCAAAGTGCCAAGCCCCGATTGCTACCTGCGCCCCGAAGGCGTGAGCTGGGAAGACCACTCGCGCACGATGGCCCAGGTAATGGAGCAGACCCTCGCCGAGCACCACGACACCGTTGCCGCCGTGATCATCGAACCGCTGATCCAGGGCGCCGGCGGCATGCGCATGTACCACCCGGTGTACCTCAAGTTGCTGCGCGAAGCCTGCGATCGCTACGGCGTGCATTTGATCCACGACGAAATCGCCGTAGGCTTCGGTCGCACCGGCAGCATGTTTGCCTGTGAGCAGGCCGGCATCCGCCCGGACTTCCTGTGCCTGTCCAAGGCCCTCACCGGTGGTTACCTGCCGTTGGCCGCCGTGGTCACCACCGATGACGTGTACGACGCGTTCTACGACGACTACCCGACCCTGCGCGCCTTCCTGCATTCCCACAGCTACACCGGCAACCCGCTGGCGTGCGCGGCAGCGTTGGCGACCCTGGATATCTTCGAAGAAGACAACGTCATCGAAAACAACAAGGCCCTGGCCCAGCGGATGGCTAGCGCCACCGCGCATCTGGTGGACCATCCACATGTGTCGGAAGTGCGCCAGACCGGCATGGTGCTGGCCATCGAGATGGTCCAGGACAAAGCCACCAAGACCGCCTACCCCTGGCAGGAACGCCGTGGCCTGAAGGTGTTCGAGCATGCCCTGGAACGCGGCGCGTTGTTGCGGCCACTGGGCAGCGTGGTGTATTTCCTGCCGCCCTATGTGATTACGCCGGAACAGATCGACTTCCTCGCCGAAGTGGCCAGCGAAGGCATCGACATCGCCACCCACAGCAGCGTCAGTGTTGCCGTGCCGAAAGATTTCCACCCAGGCTTCCGTGATCCGGGCTGATGGCCTGCACCCTTTTTTCAGAGAACCGAAATGAGACTGTCCCGTTTTTTCACCGACACCCCACTGAGCCTTGGCGATCACGAACTGCCGGAAGCCCAGGCGCACTACATCAGCCGTGTGCTGCGCATGGGCGAAGGTGACGCCGTGCAATTGTTCGACGGTTCCGGCCAGGAGTTCCGGGGCAGCCTGCTGGAAGTCGGCAAGAAACGCGTTAGCGTGCAACTCGTCGAAAGCTTTGCCGGCCAAGCTGAATCGCCGCTGCACATCCACCTGGGCCAGGGCTTGTCCCGGGGCGAGCGCATGGATTGGGCCATTCAGAAAGCCACCGAACTGGGCGTCAACGCCATCACGCCGATTTTCAGCGAGCGCTGCGAAGTGCGGCTCAAGGACGAACGCGCCGACAAACGCCTGCTGCACTGGCGCCAGGTGGCGATCAGCGCCTGCGAGCAATGCGGGCGCTCCACGGTGCCGGTGATTCACCCACCACTGCTGCTGGCGGACTGGTTGAAACAGACCGAAGCGGATTTGAAGCTGGTGCTGCACCCGGTGGCCGAGCCGATGGTCAGTCACGCCAAGCCTTCCAGCCTGGCCTTTCTGATCGGCCCTGAAGGTGGGCTGACCGACAATGAAGTCGACACCGCCCAAGCTGCCGGCTACCACGCCGCCCGCCTCGGCCCGCGTGTATTGCGTACCGAGACGGCGCCGGTGGTGGCGTTGGCGGTCGCCCAACAGTTGTGGGGCGACTTCTAACGCCTTCTTTTGCAACCCGATCAAATCAGCGCTGGCTCAAGGCCCTGCATATCAATGGAAGGGGCGCGCTGGCTGATCAGCTCGGCCAGCAGTTGGGCGCTACCGCAGGCCAATGTAAAACCCAGCGCGCCGTGGCCAAGGTTTAGCCACAGGTTGCTGCAGGTACTGCCGCCAATCAGCGGTACGCCGGTCGGCGTCGCCGGACGCATACCGGCCCACTCCACCGCATGGGTGTAATCGCCCGCCAGTGGAAAGGTCTCCATGGCCTGGCGTTTCATCAGCGCAAGGCGCTTGGGTTCAAGGCGGGCGTCGAAGCCAACGATATCCACCATCGCTGCGACCCGCAGTTGCTCACCAATACGCGCGTAGACGATCTTGCGGTCGTAGTCGGTGATACTCACATTCGGCGCCTGGTGTTGAGCACCAATCGGTACGCTGAGGCTGTAACCCTTGAGCGGGTACAGCGGCAACGGCACACCCAACTCGGCGCTACGATATCCGGCCGCCAGCAGCAGATGCTCAACGGGCATCACCTCATCCCCTAACTCGATGGCCTGCACTGTGCCCGCGGCATGGCGAATGCCGGTGACCTTGCGGCCCAGCAAAAACCGGCAACGTCCCGACGCTTCCAGCCGCGCCGCCAACTGCTGGCAGAAGGCATGACAATCAGCGACTTCTTCATTCGGCGTGTAGATCCCGCCGACAAAACCACCGTCCGCCAGCGCGGGTTCGAGGCGTGCGCAATCGGCGGCTGAGACCACTTGCTGTTGCAGGATATCGGTGACCTTGCTGCGCGCCTTTTCAAAGGAAGCGCCACTGCGAAAGGTCACCAGCTTGCCGTTGCGTCGCCAGTCAAAGCCGTCCAGGCGATCATCCTCGCGCCATTGCTGCAAGGTGTCTTGGCTCAGCGAAGCCAGGCGCAGCAGATGCGCGGCATTGCGCTTGTTTACCGAGCCCCGACAGGCACCGAGAAACGCCGCCATCCAGCGCCACTGCTGCGGGTCGAGGCGCGGGCGCAGCTTCAAGGGAGAGTCACCGCGCAACAGCCAACCGATGGCTTGCAGCGGCACACCCGCATCGGCCAGTGGCGCCACGTAGCGATAGGACAGTTGACCGCCGTTGGCGAAGCTGGTCTCGCTGCCCAGGGTCTCGCGCGCGTCGATCACCGTCACCTCATGACCGGCACGCACCAACGCATAGGCGCTGGCCAAGCCAATCACCCCACCCCCGATAATGCACACCATTTGCGCCGTCCGCCGTTGAATCCAGAGGTCTCAAGCCTAGGGGCAGGTGACAGGCCGCTGACAATGAATAAAGATGGCTCACCTATAAACAAAGGTTATGGACGTGCCATGCGCTTGCGTCATATCGAAATCTTCCAGGCCATCCGCCAGACCGGCTCCGTCAGCGCCGCCGCGCAGTTGTTGCATGTATCGCAACCGGCGGTGACCAAGGTGCTGCAACACGCTGAATTGCAGCTGGGCTTCCCGCTGTTCCTGCGAGTGCGCGGCAAATTGCAGCCCACCCCGGAAGCCCTGGCGCTGGAAAGCGAAGTGGAGAAAGTCACCGAAAGCCTGCAAGGCGTGCGACGCCTGGCCAAGAGTCTGCGCCGTGCACCAGGCCAGAGCGTACGCATCGGTGCGATCCCGGCGCTGGCCTTGTCACTGCTGCCGCCGGCGATTCTGCAATGGAAGCGCGACTACCCGGACATGGCCTGCGAACTGTCCAGCGACCATAGCCGCGAGCTGGTGCAGAAGCTGCTGATGCGTGAGATCGACCTGGCGCTGACGCTCAACTTCTCCGGCCATCCGGGGTTGACCACGCAGGTGCTGGCCAACGGCGTGCTGGTGGCGCTGGCGTCCAAAGGCTATTGGTCCGACGCCGAGCTGAGCCAGCCATTGCCCCTGGCGAATCTGGCAGGCACGCCGCTGATTGGCCTGTCCAGCGCCGACCCGCTGGCCGCGAAACTCGACAGCTACCTGGAAAACGTCGACCCACCGCCACGGGTGACAATCGCCGTGCAAACCTACTCCCTGGCCCGTGCCATGGTGGAGTCCGGCGCCGGCCTCACAGTCATCGACCCCTTTACGGCCCTGGGTGCCTCGACGGCCACCACGTGCATCCGCCCGCTCACGCCACCGCTGCCGATTACCCTGTACGCCCTCACCCGCGCCGATGAACCGCCGCCGCACATGCTGGCCAATCTGCTGCAGATCTTTGGCCAGCGTGCCCGTGAGCTTCTGGAGCGTTTATAGGACGTAATGCATGATCGCCACGAAGTGCAGCAAACTCCCGCCGATCACAAATAAATGCCAGATTCCATGGGAGTGGCGCAGGCGATCCTCCAAGGCAAAAAAGATGATGCCGACGGTGTATAAAACGCCGCCCGACGCCAGCCAGATAAACCCCGCCGTGCCCAATGCGGCAAGCAGCGGCTTGACCGCCACCAGCACAATCCAGCCCATCACCGCGTAAATCACGATCGACAGGATGCGCGCCTCGGAGCGCGGCTTGATCTCCTGCAGAATGCCGATCACCGCCAGCCCCCACACGATGCCAAACAGCGTCCAGCCCCACGGCCCTCTCAAGGTCACCAGGCAAAACGGCGTGTAGCTGCCGGCGATCAGCAGGTAGATCGAAAAGTGATCGACCTTCTGCATGATCTCTTTTCGCCGCCCCTTCACGCTGTGGTACACGGTCGAGGCGCTGTACAACACCATCAGGGTAAAGCCATAGATCGCCACGCTGACAATCTTCCAGGGGCTGCCGTCCAGGCTCGCCACCACCAACATCCACACCGCGCCGATACAGGCCGCAACCGCCCCAAGCAAATGGCTCCAGGCGTTGAATCGTTCCCCGTGATACATGTGTCACTCACCTCGAATAACCGTTATCACCTTGAGCATTCTGACGCCACCCACTCACTATCAGGTAACACCCTTTCTTCATTTGCACGAACACTACCGCCCATTGGATGATTCACAGCGGCGCCTACAGGGGGCGCATCCGCCCCAATCATTGGTGTTGACCATGCTCGAGTTTGAACCCGACGCGCCGCAACCCAGCCTATGGCAGCTGTTTTACAACTTTGCCATGGTCGGCCTGTTCGGCTTTGGCGGCGTGATGCCCTGGGCGCGGCAGATGATGGTCGACCGCAGGCGCTGGGTCAGCGAACAGGCGTTCAATGAGCTGCTGACCACCGGCCAGTTTTTCCCCGGTCCCAATATCGCCAACGTCGGCATCATCTACGGCCGTCGCCTGCATGGCCTGCCCGGTGCGGTTGTGACCGTGTGCGGGCTGTACCTGTTCCCTTCGCTGATCACCGTGCTTGCCGGATTCGCCTATACACAGTGGTGGAGCCATGAGGTGGTGCAGCAGATTTTCGGCGCGGTCATGCCGATTGCCACCGGCCTGATTCTGGGCACCACCCTGCGCCTGCTCAAGGCCATGCCCAGGACGGTCGCCAACTACGTCGCGTTCCTGATGACCTTTGTGTTGATGGCGATCCTGGTGCTGCCGCTGTGGATGGTGCTGTTGATCTGCATCCCCAGTTCGCTGGCGCTGGGCTTCATCGATACACGCAAGGGAGCCCACTGATGCAAGGCACGCTCCTGCACTTGATGATCCAATGCGCGCTATGGTCGTTGATGTCGATCGGCGGCAACATGGTTGCCATCGGCGATATCCATCGCTACTCAGTCAACGACATGAATTGGCTGACCGACGCACAGTTCGTCGCGTTCTTCGCCCTATCCCAGGCGTTGCCCGGCCCCAATGGCATGCTGTTGGTGTTTATCGGCCAGCAAGCCGCCGGCCTGCCCGGCGCCATCGTGGCCTTGCTGGCCAAGCTGGTGCCGTGCTCGGTGCTCACCTACCTCGGCGCCGGCTGGCTGGAGCGCCATACCGATACGCCGTGGGTGCAGCGGGTCAAGCGCAGCCTGCTGCCGATTTCCATCGGCCTGATCCTCGCCGCCAGCTACATCCTCATGAACAGCCTGGAAAGCAACGCCACCAGCCTGGTGCTGACCCTGGCCAGCGCCGCCGTGGTGTATTACACGCGGCTGAATGCGATCTGGCTGATCCTCCTCGGCGTGCTATTGGGCCTGTGCAGTGCATGGCTGGGAGCGGACTGGTTTTAGGGGCACAATCGACGGCATTCGAACCAGAGCCACGGCCATGCTGATCGACGAAGAATTCACCCTCAAAAAGCTCGAGATCTTCCTGGCGTTCATGCGCACCGGCAACCTGGCCCGCGCTGCCGCCGAGCTGCAAACCAGCAACGTCAGTGTGCACCGCGCCATCCACTCCCTGGAAAACGCCCTGCGCTGCCCGCTGTTCAAACACGAAGGGCGCAACCTCACGCCGCTGGAAAGCGCCTACGTCCTGGAAGAGCGCGCGCAGAAACTGGTGGCCGATGTGGTCGACAGCGTGCGCCTCACCCGTGAAGCCGCCGGGTTCTCCGCTGAACGCTTCAAGCTCGGCTCGCTGTATTCGCTGACGGTGAAGACCGTGCCGCAACTGATCATGGGCCTGAAGATCCGCCGCAGCGAACTCAACATCGACCTGATCCTGGGCTCCAACTTCGACCTGCTCTACAAGCTCAAGAACATGGAAGTGGACGCGATCCTCATCTCCCTCGACGAGCACGCCAACGACCCGGACTGCGAACAGATCGCGCTGTTCTCCGACGATATCTTCCTCGCCACCCCGGCGGATTCACCGTTCGACCGCGATCAACAGATCGACCTGGCGGATGTGCGCGACGCAACCTTCATCACCCTCACCCAAGGCTTCGCCACGCACCAGGATGGCAATCGCGTGTTCAAGCAGGCGGGGTTCGAGCCGAAGGTGGCGATGCAGGTCAATGACATCTTCACGCTGTTGAGCATGGTCAGTTCAGGCGTGGGTTATGCGCTGCTGCCGGGCAGGATTGCGGCGGTGTATGAGAACCGTGTGAAGTTGATACCGCTGCAACCCCGGTATCGGTTGCAGCAGCATATTGGCGTGGTGTTCCTGAAGGCCAAGGAGCGTGATCCAAACTTGTTGGCGTTGTTGGCGGAGTGTCGGATGTATGCCAATCGGCAGGTTTGACCCAACCTTGTAGGAGCCCGGCTTGCCGGCGATGGCGATTTCAAGGACGCCATCGCCGGCAAGCCGGGCTCCTACAAGGAACTAACCGACCAAGCCGCGCACGATGAAATAGAGCAACGAAGGCCCGAGCAAGCAACCCAACCCGGTATGGAACGTCGCCGTCAGCGCGCCATACGGCACCAGCCGCCGATCTGTCGCAGCCAAGCCAGCGGTCACGCCGCTCACCGTGCCGGCCAACCCACCAAACACCATCGCCGAACGTGGGTTATCCAAGCCCATCCAGCGCGCCGCCACAGGCGTACCCACCATCACCAGAATCGCCTTGATCAACCCGGTGGCAATCGACAGCGCCATCACATCCGACGTCGCGCCAATCGCCGCACCGGTCACCGGGCCGACGATATAGGTCACGGCACCCGCGCCAATGGTGGTCATGCTGATCGCATCGCGATAACCAAAGGCCCAGGCCATGCTCGCGCCGACGATAAACGGCAGGATCGTGCCCAGCAGCAACGCGATCACACCGATCATCCCGGCCTTGCGCGCCTCGGTGGCTTGCACTTCAAACGCGGTGGCGACGATGGCGAAGTCGCGCAGCATCGCGCCGCCCATCAGGCCGATGCCGGAGAACAGCGCCAGGTCCGCCAGACCTTTCTGGCCGCCGGTGATCGTGCCGCCGACCCAGGCCAGGACCAGGCCGATGACAATGGCAATCGCCGAGCCATGGATGCGCCCAAAGGTCAGCCGCTTGGACAGCACCACGGAAATCCACATCACCACGCCAACAAAGGCAAACGCGGTGATCAGGCCGTTATGCTCCAAACCTTTTTCGATGAGATCCCACATATCAGCGGCCTCCCGCAGGAACAATCAGTGGTTCCTCAGCGGGCAAGGGTTCGCCCTTGTGGGTACGGCTGATCAGCGCGATGGTGCAACCACACACCACCACAGAACCAATCGCCGCGAGTACCGCCACCGGCCCACCGTGCAGGGCGGTGACCACGTTTTGTTGCGCAGCCATCGCCACCACCACGGGGATGTACATCGCGCCCCAGAAGCCCACGCCAATTTCGCAATCCTTGGTCATGCCGCCGCGTTTTTGCATCCACAGGCGGGCGCAGATCAGCAGGATCATCGCGATCCCCACCCCGCCCACATTGGATTTGACGCCCAGCAACACGCCAAGCATGTCGCCCATGATCACGCCCGCGAGCGTGCAGATCGCCAGCAATGCCACACCGTAGATAATCATTGTTGTTGTCCTCAAAGTGCTCGATCGAAATTGTTGTTGTTGTGCTTCGAAAGCCTTGGGTGCTGCTTTATCGGTGGCGGCGCTCCTCCTCTTGCAGCAGGGCCTGCAAGGTGTCCAGGCGCGCGCCTTCGCAGGCGATCACCGTGCCTTGTTCGAATACGCGGCGTGACAGACCAGTGAGCACGGCGCCGGGCGGCAGTTCGATCTGCAGGCGCACGCCACGCTCGTAGGCGCTTTGCACAGTGCCGCGCCAGTCGACGATGCGACACATGTTGAAGGCCAGGTCATCGCGCAATTGTTCGGGGTTGTGGATCGGCCGCGCACGGGTGCTGCTCAGGTAGGTGATGCGCGGTGCCTTGAGCGGCACGAAGGCTTGCGCCAAAGCCTGGGCTGGCTGCTCCAGCAACGCGCAATGGGACGGCACGCTGACGGCCAGACGCTTGGCAATGCCGTTGCCTTTGATGCGACTGGCGACAAGCTTCATGGCTTTGTCGCTGCCGGCGATCACCGTCTGGTTGTCGGCGTTGATATTGGCCAGGTACACCGGGGTTTCGGGGCTGTAGATTTCGGCCAGCAACGATTCGACGGTGGATAACTCCGGCCCGATGATCGCGGTCATGCCGTAGCCCTGTGGATAAGCGTTTTGCATCAACTCGCCGCGCAGGCTGACCAGTTTGAGCGCGTCGGCGAAATCCAGCGCACCGGCAATCACCGCTGCCGGGTAAGCACCGATGGACAGCCCTGCGACGTAATCCGGCGTGTGCTGCAGCAAGCGGGCGTGGGCCACGCCGGCGATCAGCAGGCAAAGCTGCACGGCGCGGGTACTCGCCAGGGCGTGCGCCGAATCCAAGGCGCGAACGTCTTCACCCAAGGCTTCGCTGGCGTGTTCCAACACATCGGCCGGCAACGCCTGGAGCATGCCCGGACGTTGGGCGCCCTGGCCGGGGAAGACCAAAAGGCTGCTCATGCTACGGCCTGCCAAGGGTCGAGGACGAGGTGCGCACCGTTGACCGTTTTCAACAGCACCCGCCGCGATGGACCGGCCCATTCGCGCAGGGCGATAGCGCCGAAAGGTGTTTGCAGTTGCATATCCACGGCGCACGCGGCCTTGTCCAAGGTTGCCAGCAAGTCACGTGCGTCGTTGCGATCCAGCGGCTCGGGCGTGCGCAGCATCAGGTCCAGATCGCTCTGGGCATGCAGCGCTTCAATGCCCGTGGCCAGCTCAAAACCCGCGCTGCCCGTGACGCCCCAATTCAACAGCGCCAGCAGTGGCCGCAGTTGATCGAGTGCGTGCAAAGCCGGTAAGTCCCGCGTCGAGGTAACCTCACGCAGCGCTTGCGGCGTGACTCGCCGCTGCACCGCGGCAATCGGCATCTCGGCGGCAAACCGCTGCTCGCGCAAACGCCCGCGCACGCCCACCGCAATCCAGCCCGGCGCAACGATTGCGCGACGCACCACCACCGTGCCTACCGCCTCCACCGCCCACGCCGGAGCCTCGGCAGGCAGATGCGCCGGGGTCATGCCCCAGAGCAAGTCGTGGGCGTTCACCATTGCTCCCGCAGCAGTTGGCGTACGTGGCTGGAAGCGGCGCGATTGGTCGCACCGAGGCGGCCGCTCAAGTCGGTGCTGCGAATATCCTTGATCGCACTCACCAGGCAATCGCTGACCCGCGCCACATCCTCCGGCGTGGGCTGTTCAATCTGGCTGACCGACAAGGTTTCCCACAGCAACCCCAGGCTGGCGTAACTGTCGATGTCGTAGGCCATGGGCGGCACGCTGGCGGCCAGGGCTTCCAACTCTTCAACGCTGCGCAGCGTCACGCGCGCGGCCGAGGCCTTGCCCATGGCGTGCACCATCACACCGGGATCGCGCAGGGCAATCAGGCGGTTGGCTTGATACCCATGGGCGAGAAACGCGCCGGACATCGCCTTGCCCACCAGCAGCGCGATCACCGGGTGCCCGGCCAGTCGAGCACGGGCGTAGCTGTCGGCGGCGGCGGCCAACGCCTGGTGGATACCGAGGGCTTCTTCGCGACGGCCATAGGCTTGGCTCGGTACATCGACGATGGCGATGATCGGGCGCTTGTCACCACGGGCGATGGCTTCATCGACGGCCTTCGCCAGGCCCCAGCCTTCCAGCAGGCCGACTTCGCCATTGCGTGCGCGGGGGAAGCGGTTTTGCGCGTCGGTGACCACAGCGATATAGCGCACAGGCTGCTCACCCAGCACACCATCGGCGACTTTCAGCGAGTTGGGCAAACCCTCAACGGCTGTCGCTCCGGCGCTCAATGCGTTGAACCACTGCAAACCTCTCATGAGCGATCTCCTTGAAACAGCGCGCGTACCGTCGCCGGGTCGATTTGCGGCGTGGCGTCCAGTTCGGCCAAGCGCGCCAGGTAATAGTCGGCCTGGCGGCTGCGTTGTTGGGTGGGCAGGCCTTGTTGTAGTAATGCGCTGACGGTCTGTTGAATCTCGGCCACATCGTCAGCGACATAGCGATCGGCCAAAGCGCTGTTGAAGCGTTGCTCACCGCCGGTCAGGCTCCAGATGAAAGGCCGATCGCGGGAGTCGTACTCCTCAAGCCCCGCTTCCTGTTCGATGACTTGCGGGCCATTCAAACCCAGGCGTGCTTCGCGGGTGACAACAAGGTAACTGCACAACCCAGCGGCGATGGACATGCCGCCAAAGCAACCGACACTGCCCGCCACCACGCCGATCACTGGCTGGTACTGGCGCAGATCGACAATCGCCGCGTGAATATCCGCGATGGCCGCCAGGCCCAGGTTGGCTTCCTGCAAGCGCACACCACCGGTTTCCAGCAACAAAACGGCGCGGGTCGCAATGCCCTTGCGATTGTCTTCGGCTGCCAGCTCTAGGGCGCCGGCGATTTTTGCACCGCCGACTTCACCGAGGCTGCCGCCCTGGAAGTTGCCTTCGATGGCGGCAATGACGACAGGTTTTCCATCAATGCTGCCCTTGGCGATCACCACCCCATCATCGGCCTGGGGCACCACGCCTTGGCGACTGAGCCACGGCGACATGACGCGCTGGAACGGGTCGATCAATTCACGGTAGGAACCGACGTCCAGCAACGCCTTGGCCCGCTGCCGCGCGCCCAATTCAACGAAGCTGTGTTTGGCGAGTAAGTCAGTCATGGCCGATCTCCTCGAAACCCTGCTCCAGGCGCAAACGCACCACGCCGGGGGTGGCGCCGAAATCGTGGATATCAATGTTCAAGGCCGGTGGCGTCTGTTCCTGGAAGATGCGTTCGAACAGATGTTGCCAGCGTTTTTCGGCGCCATTCACCGAGGTCTGCACCTGGATGGTCAGCGTGCCCGGCGTACCCGGTTCCAACAGCACTTCCAGGTCGCCCGAGCCAACGCAACCCACCAGCGCACGGCCTTTTGGCGGCTGCCCGGCGGGGAATTCAAAGGACAAGGTTTCCATCACAACGCTCCGTCGAGGCGGTCGATAAACAGGCAGGCGGCCAACAGGTCGGCGGCGCCGCCGGGGGAGGCATTCAGGGCCAGCAGTTGAAGGTCTAACTCATGCAATTGGCGACGCCCGGCCAGCGTTGCGCTGCCACCTGCATCGAGCACCGCTTGAGCACCCTGCTGCATCGCTAGCAGGCCTTCGGGACCGGCACGGTAAAGCACGCAGGTATCGGCCAGTTCGGTCATGATCGCCAGCAAGGCATCCAGGCGGGCGTTCTGTTCGCCCGCATTGTGCTGGCGGCTTTTATGCAGTTGCGGCAGGCCACGTTGCACCACCGAGGGAAAGCCCAGCTGGGCTTCTTCACGGGCACCGCGCGCGCCGTAGCGTTGCGCGACCTGGGCGCCATGGCTCATGGGTTGCGGCGCGTATCGGTCGTTGAGCAGGGCTAATCTGGCGGCGTTCAGGGTGATAGAGCGCGATTCCAGCGCTGCCGCTGCGGTGAGCAAACCGAGGGCCCAGATTGCGCCACGATGGGTGTTCACGCCGTGGGTGGTGACGAGCATCGCTTGCTCACCTTCACGACCAATGCGCCCAAGGGCTTCGCGCAGGGGCAAGCCGACTTCACCGAACTCAATCGCGGCTTCGGCCATTTCCTTGAACATCGGCCACAGCGACAACGCCGAGGCGTGCATCAGGCCCAAGTGCAAATCGCTATGGGCGCCGTTGCCGCGCCGGTCGACCAACGCAGGTTTTGGCGACAGATCCGCTTCATCGATAAGCGCATCGACGGCCATATCCGCCAGGCGTTCAGCGAGGGTCAGTTCATGCAGTTTGAGTGCGCGCATTTACCAGCTCCTGAATTTGGCGGGCGGGTTGTAGAGGCCACCGGACCACTCCACCAGGTCGGCGACGCTCTTGGCGGCCAACAGCTCGCGGGTAGCGTCGGTGCGACGAATCCCCAAGTCTTCGGGCAAGGCAATCAAGCCTTCGCGGCGCATGCGTGCGGTGTCCTTGGGGTTATGCCGCAGGCCGATGGCGGTCACCCCGGCGACGGCGGCGATCATCGCCTGGCGCTCCTCAAGGGAACGCGCCTTGTACAGGTAGGCAATGCCTTCTTCGGTGAGCAGGTGGGTGACGTCGTCGCCGTAGATCATGATCGGTGCCAGGGGCATGCCGCTTTTGCGCGCCACTTCCACCGCATCGAGGGTGTCGACGAAGGTCGGTTTGCCGCCTTCCTGGAAAGTCTCGACCATTTGCACGACGAGTTTTTTGCCGCGCTCCAGCAGCGCTTCCGGCGCATCGCCGTGACGCATATCGAGCCAGGCTGGTGTGCCATGGCGACGACCACGGGGGTCGTGGCCCATATTCGGCGCGCCACCAAAACCGGCAAGGCGGCCACGGGTCACGGTGGAGGAATGGCCGTCGCCGTCGACTTGCAGGGTGGCGCCGATAAACAGGTCCACCGCGTATTGGCCAGCGAGTTGGCAGAACATCCGGTTGGAGCGCATCGAGCCGTCGCGACCGGTGAAGAACACATCCGGCCGGGCGGCGATGTAGTTTTCCATGCCCAGTTCGGTGCCGAAGCAATGCACGCTTTCGACCCAACCGCTTTCGATGGCGGGGATCAGGGTGGGGTGCGGGTTGAGCGTCCAGTTGCGGCAGATCTTGCCCTTGAGGCCGAGGGATTCGCCGTAGGTGGGCAGGATTAATTCAATGGCGGCGGTATTGAAGCCGATGCCATGGTTCAGCGACTGCACATTGTGTTTTTCGTAGATGCCACGGATCGCCATCATCGCCATCAACACGTGCACCGGCTTGATATGGCGCGGGTCGCGGGTGAACAGCGGTTCGATGTAGAACGGCTTGTCGGCCACCACCACAAAATCCACCCAGCTCGCCGGGATGTCGACGCGGGGTAAGTCCGTAACATCGTCCACCAACTGGTTGACCTGCACGATCACGATGCCATCGCTGAACGCGGCGGGCTCGATCAACGCCGGGGTGTCTTCGGTGCTGGCGCCGGTGTAGATATTGCCGGCGCGGTCGGCCATAAAGCCGGCGGAAAGCACCACGTTGGGGATCAAGTCCACCACCAGCCTTGCGTAGAGTTCGATATAGGTATGGATCGCGCCGATTTCCAGCAGGCCGTCTTCGAGCAACTGACTGATACGCAGGGATTGGGTGCCGGCGAAGGAGAAATCCAGCTTGCGGGCGATGCCTTTTTCAAACAGGTCCAGGTGCTCGGAACGGCCGACGCTGGGCATGATCATGTGTAAATCGTGGAGCTTGGCGGGGTCGGTTTTAGCGAGGGAGCGCGAGAGGAAATCGGCCTGTTTCTGGTTGTTGCCTTCCAATACCACGCGGTCGCCGGGGAGGATCAGCGCCTCAAGCGCTTCGACGATCTTGTCGCATGGCAGTACCGCGCCGTCTGCAAACTGTTTGACCAGCCCGAGCCGCCGCTGCTTCTCGTCGCGCCGCCGCGTCCAGCGCGAGTCGGGGGTGATTGTTGTAGTCATGGTCGCTCCACGGGTTTGCTGTCGTGGGCTGTACCTTAGGAGTGATTGAGGCGGCCATCAATCAAGCTGGGCGGTGGATCGTTACGGTTGGGGTAATAGAACATCAGCAAATGCTGGTTTTGACCGAATGAAGATCAAAGTGTGGGAGCGGGCTTGCTCGCGAATGCGGTGTATCAGATGCAGATGTATTGGCTGACACCCTGCATTCGCGAGCAAGCCCGCTCCCACATGTGTTGGGTAGTGTTCTTTAAGGAGCGGTCCCAAGCAGGGAACGATCAGTCCCTGTTTGGGACCGTTTCAAGAGGCTGGCGATGGGCTGACTTGCTCCAACGCTCTATCAACCAACAACTGACCCAACTCTACCATTTGCTGAATCCCGAGCATGATCGCGCGCTGGGAGGTGTCCAGGTCGAAGGCGAGATTGCAGGTCAGTGCGTTGAGCGAAGACAGGGTTTCGCTGGCGTTGACCAGCAGGGTTTCGGTGTTTTCGTGCGGGTTTACGGTGAAGAGCGGCGGATTGGGGGTAGGTTTGACCATGATTTACAGCTCCGATATGTGATGGAGACTGCCCTCTTCCGCTTGCACGCGAATAAAGGTGGCAGCTGTGCGCAGGTGTGCAAGACCGGGCATATCGGACCCCGGCAGACCCCGAAGGGTCTCCCACGCACAGCCGCCATAACAAATACAGCAGGCATAAAAAACGCCCGTTGGATGGCTATGGGCGTTGGTGCGCCGATATGTAACCGGACTTGCACGTCCGTGTCACCGTTTTTTGCGATGACAGGACAAAGACTAGGCGCGCTGACGGCACGCGACAAGTTCATGCAAGGCCCAAAATCTTGCAGGAAAAATCCGAGGGCCTGCCGGCTTACAACTTCATGTCTACGCTCACAGCCCCCACCCCTTCTAGCGGGTAGCTGCGGTATTCATAAACCTCCCCACGAACAGTGACGTGGATGAGCCCAGCCACCCGGCTCACTTGGACTGCAGGCTCTTTGGTTTTCATAAAGGGATGTGCCGAAACCAGCGCTGTCAGTATCTCCCGATCACTGCCTAATTCCTTATGAACGTAGTACCTGTAGGAGAACCCCACTGTCGCACCGCCCTGGCCGTCGCGTGCTCCATAAATCGAGCTGCCGTTGCCCAAGGAATGCTTCAACACGACTTCATCCAGATCCGGCATTCCTGGGGATAGGAACCAACTGGCACCGATATAAATCAGGCAAACCACGAGTAGGCCATTACGCAGTTGAGACTTTAACGGAACGGTCATTTTCGGCTCCTTTTTGGTAGTGAGAAGCGCGGAACCTAGCCACCCCGCTTAGGCCTGAAAACCCACCAAATCCAAATGCAGAAGTCGCCTACAGCAATTACATCCAATCCTGACAAAGCTTTCAGGTTGTTGCTCGGAACCCGTTTCTCTAGCATTTTTTTTCCGAACCCCGCCACGGGCGAACGTCATGAATCCAAACACTAAGCCTGATATGACCCTGCACACCCCCCCTCACCCAGGTGAAATCCTGCTTGAAGATGTAATCCCTGCCCTGGACATTACCATCACCGAAATGGCCCGGCGCCTGGGATTCGCCCGTGAGACGTTTTCGAGGATTTTGCATGGGCGTGCGCCTGTCAGTCCTGACTTGGCGGTCCGGCTTGAGCGGGCAGGTGTGAGCACTGGGCAGTTATGGCTGTCGATGCAAAGCGCCTATGACTTGTGGCAGGCCGAGCATCGGGAGCAGCCGGTGATTGAGCGGTTTGCGCGGATTGAATAACGAGCACGATCTAGCGGGCACAGAAGATCAAATGTGGGAGCCGGCTTGCCTGCGATGGCGGTGGGTCAGCTAGCTTATGTGTGAGTGACACTCCGCTATCGCAGGCAAGCCCGCTCCCACAGTAGGTCCCGCTGAATTGGAGAATAGTGCTCAGGCCAGGCCGGATTCGACCAGCAGGGCTTCCAACCCCATCAAATCCGGCACCTTCGCCACATGCTCCCCCACCTGCACCGCCGCCAGCTCCAGCGGGCACAGCGGCACGTCGACATAACTCAACTCACTGTCGAGCTTGTACGACCGGGGAATCCCCTGGATCACCAACGCAATAAACTTCAACGTCGGCCGCCCACCCAACGCGTTCAGCACCACGATCCGCGAGCGTTCGCCGGTCACGCTGGCTTCGCCGCACACCGCTTCAAAGCTGATCAGCGGGATTTGCCGATCGCGCCAGGTTACTTGGCGCAAATACCACGGCGGTGCATCACTGGCCGGTTCGCCGCGCTGGAAGTCGATCAGTTCGGCGATGGCGACGTTGGGCAGCACCAGGTGGCGGTCGGCCAGGGGTAGCAGCAGGCCGGTGAGTTGGCTGGCGCGGTGGTCAAGCATGGGACTTGCTCCAGTAGGCGATGCTTTCGAGCAGCACCGATTCCTGGTACGGCTTGCCGAGGTAGTCATTCACGCCGATGGCCATGGCGCGGTCGCGGTGTTTCTGGCCGGTGCGCGAGGTGATCATGATGATCGGCAGGCGCATCAGTCGAGGGTCGTTGCGCACTTGGGTGGCGACTTCGAAGCCGTCCATGCGCGGCATTTCGATGTCGAGCAGCATCAGGTCCGGGGTGTGTTCTTCCAGCACGGCGAGGGCGTCGATGCCGTCTTTGGCGGTGAGCACGTTCATGCCGTTGCGTTCCAGCAGGCGGCTGGTGACTTTGCGCACGGTGACCGAGTCGTCCACCACCAGCACCAGCAACGGACGCTTTTTCAGCGGGTCGTTGAGGATCAGCGGCGCATCCACCGACTGGGCCGGCAAGGCCGGTTGGCGCGAACGGATATGCGCCAGCAAGTCGATGATTAACACCACGCGGCCGTCGCCCAGAATCGTCGCGCCCGACAGGCCCTGCACGCCGGCAAACTGCGGCCCCAGGCCCTTGACCACGATCTCTCGCGTGCCGGCCATGGCGTCCACATGGATCGCCACGCGCCGCTCATTGCATTGCACCAGCAGTACCGGCACCGGTTGATATTGGCCCAACAGTTTCGGGCGGCTGACGGTGTGCAACAGGTCGCCCAGGTAGAACAGCTCGTAACGCTGGCCGGCGTATTCATAACGCGGCGGATCCTGCTGGTAATGCCCGGCCAACTCATGGGGCAACACACGCACCAGGCCTTCGATGGTGTTGAGCGGGATCGCATATTGATCGTCCGCACATTGCACCATCAGCGCACGGTTGACGGACACGGTGAACGGCAAGCGAATACGAAAGTGCACGCCCATACCCGGCGTCGAGTCGATGAACATCGAGCCGCCCAACTGACGCACTTCTTCATGCACCACATCCATGCCCACACCACGCCCGGAAATCTGCGTGATCTTTTCCGCCGTGGAGAAGCCCGGTTGCAGGATGAACTGCAACACGTCGCGGTCGCTGATCTCTTGATTCGGATCGAGCAAACCGCGCTTGATTGCCTTGCGCCGCACCGCCTCCAGCGGCACACCCGCGCCGTCGTCGCGCATGTCGAAGACGATGTCGCCACCTTCGTGGGTCAAGTCCAGGGTGATGCGGCCTTTCTCCGGCTTACCGGCCAACAGCCGCGCATCGCGGGACTCCAGCCCATGGTCGACGGCGTTGCGCAGCATGTGTTCCAGCGGCGCGGCCATGCGTTCCAGCACGTTGCGGTCCATCTCGCCTTCGGCGTTGCCGACGATGAACTCCACGTCCTTGCCCAACTCGCCCGCCACCTGGCGCACGATGCGCTTGAGGCGCGGCAGCATGCGTTCGAACGGCACCATGCGCGTGCGCATCAGGCCTTCCTGCAACTCGGTGTTGATACGCGCCTGTTGCTGTAACAGGTCGTGGGCGTCTTCATTGCGGCGCTCAAGGGTGTCCTTGAGGTCGAGCAAGTCAGAGGCAGATTCGGACAACGCGCGCGACAGTTGCTGCAACTGCGAATGGCGGTCCATTTCCAGCGGGTCGAAGTCTTCATAGCCCAGGCGCTCGGCCTCGGCTTGCTGGCGGCTGAGGATGCGGCCCTGGGTCTCGGTGTCGAGGCGACGCAGTTGGTCGCGCATGCGTTCGATGGTGGTTTCCACTTCGGTCAGGGCGATGCGTGCGTCGTTGACTTGCTGTTCGATACGGCCACGGAAGATCGAGGTTTCACCGGCCAGGTTGACCAGGTCGTCGAGCAGCTCGGCAGAGATCTTCACCATGTCGGCCATCGGATCGACGACGGCCTCCACCTTGCCCGCCGGCAACGCCAATGGCGTCACCGGCTCATCGCTCGGGTGCACCAGGCTTTTGATGCGCTCGATGAGCTTGTCCACCGAGCCGACCGGCAAGCCGTCCGCCACCGCGTCGATCATCTGCGCCAGGCGGTCGTGGCAGCCTTGCAGCAATGCGAACAACGCCGGGGATGGCGCGAGCAAACCGGCGGACAGGCCTTCGTAGAGAAATTCCAGTTCATGGGCCAGGTCGCCGATGGGCGCGATCTCGACCATGCGCGCGCCACCCTTGAGGGTGTGCAGGTCGCGCAGCAGGGTCTCCACTTCCTGGCGATTGCCGGGCTCGGCCTGCCAGCGCGACAGTGCAGCACTGGAGCTGTCGAGGATGTCGGCGGCCTCTTCGAGGAAGATATCCAACAGCTCAGGGTCGGCACCAGACGCAGGCGGCGCGGCGGCCGGTGCCGCTGGCGCGCTGCCTTGGCGCAGTGCACGCACCCTGGCGATCAGCTCGGCGCTGTCGCTCAAAGGTTGGTGATGGTGCAGTTCTTCAAGCTGCAAGGCCAGGCGTTCATGGCTCGCCATCAGCACCTGGGACAATTCGGCAGAGTAGCTGTAGCGGCGGTCCACCAGCCCTTCGTACAGGCATTCCAACTCGTGGGCCAGGTCGCCAATCGGCTCGATTTCCGCCATGCGCGCGCCGCCCTTGAGGGTGTGCAGATCGCGTTGCAACGATGACAACGGCGCGGCGTTGTCAGGCTCCAGCAACCAGCGCTTGAGCGACTGCCCGGCGCTGTCGAGGATGTCCACGGCTTCTTCGAGGAAAATCTCGACGATCTCGTCGTCCATCGTCGTTTGCTGATCCAACTGCTGTGTGGCGGCGCCCAGTTCGGCAATGCTCAGCGCGCGGCTGCCATCGCTTTTGATCAGGCCGGTGGCGGACGGGTCGAGGGCTTCGTCCAATAACTCGCGCAAGGCTTGGACACGGGCCGGCGCCGGGCTGATTTCCTGGCCGGCGGCCAGTTGGTCGAGCATGCTGATCAGCGCTTCATGGGCCTGTTCGGCCTCATGGAAAAACCGCTCGCTGACCGCCAGGCTGCTTTCCTCAACGGCGCCGTACAGGTCGAGCAAGGCTTCGCAGAGTGCGTCGATGGCATGCAGGTCTGCGACGTGCGCGCCCTCCCCCAGCGTGGTCAATTCGTCCAGCAGCGCGGTGAGTTCCTGGCGTTCGCCGGGGTGTTGCTGCCAGCGACGTAGCAGGCTTTCGGCGTCGAGCAGAATGTCCATGCCCTGGGCCAGGAAGTTGGCGATCAACTGTGGATCGCGCTTGAAGCGCACGTCGAGCAGTGCTTCAAGCTGCTGATCCAGCAGGCTTTGGGTGCGGTTGATCAGGTCCTCTGCGCCGTTGATCGGCGCCAGGGGATCGTTGTCCAGATCGCGCAGTCCCCGCTGGAACAGGCCTTCGGCTTCCAGCAGCAACTCCACTTCGTCCAGGTCCAGCGGCAGGCGGTGGGCCTTGTATTCGCGGGTCAGGTGGTCGAGCGGGCGTGCCAGCTCGGCAATCGGCAACACGCCAGCCATGTAGGCGCTGCCCTTGAGGGTGTGCAGGGCGCGTTGCAGCTCATCGCTGACTTGCAGCGGCACATGCTCGGCGGCCTGTTGCAGGAAGTGGTTGAGGCTGTCCAGATGGCTTTGGGCTTCGTTGCGGAAAATCTCCAGCAGCATCGGGTCATGAGGCTCGGCGGTCAGCGCGGGTGTACCGCTGGCCAAGGCGTGGGCACGGGCGGCCAGGGCGTCGACTTCATCGCGTTGACGCTGGTCGTCGATGGCAAAGTCAGCGATCAACTCCGGCAGCAAGGCCACCGCTTCGTCCAGCACCTGCTGCACGTCGGGGCCAAGGTTCACGCTGCGCTCCAGCACACGGTTCAGCAGGTTTTCCACCGCCCAGGCCAGCTCGGCCAAGACCAGGGCGCGCACCATGCGGCCGCTGCCTTTGAGGGTGTGGAAGGCGCGGCGCATTTCGGCCTGGGCGGTTTTGTCCGCGCTGTTGGGCAGGTAACGGTGCAGCACCTCGAGGACTTCGTCGGTCTCCTCAAGGAAGACTTCGCGCAGTTCATCGTCGATGGGTTCTTCATCGGCCGGCGGCGGCAACAGGCTGCCGGGGCGTTGCAGGGCCGGCGGGTTCAGCCGCGACGTGGGGCTGGCGAGTGCGTCGAACTGGGATTGGCTCGGCGTAACCTCGGCCGAGAGCGCGCCATCCGGTGCAACCAGGGCCTGGCGCCAGGGTTTTTCGGCGGGCAGGTAACCCAATGCGGCCAAGCCTTGGGTGGCCAGTTCCAGCACACGCTCACCCGCCGCATCCGGATCCTGGAGCATGCGCTCCAGGTAATACTCCAGGCTGCTGATCACGTCGGCGAAATGCGCCAGTTGCCTCTCGGAGGGCGGTGCATCGTTGCCCATCAGCTGCTCGTCGACGTAATCGGTGCAGCCACGCATCAGGCTGGCCGCGCGGGGCAACGGGATCATCGCCAGGGCGCCGCGCACCTGGCTGAGCAGCTCCGGCAGGGACTCCAGGCGCTGGCGGTCCCAATCAGCTTCGATGCAGTCGATCACCAGTTCCTTGGCTTGCTTGAGGCACTGGCAGGATTCACGGATCACCAACTGGTGGATCTGGGTCAGGTCGGTGGTGGGAAGGCGGCTTTCTTCGCGGCTTTCCGGCTCGACGGTGCCGACCATGCCCGCCAACGTGGCTTCGACGTAGAGCAAGGCGCCGGCGACATCCATCAGCACGGCGTCGTTGGGTGCTCGATGGCCCTGGGCCAGGCTCAGCACCACGGCGAGTTGGTCGATGATGACTTTACGTGGCTGGCCGAAGCCCAGCACCGCCAGGGTGTCGGCGATTTGCCGCAGCGGCGCGAGCAGCGCATCAAGGTCGCTGGTGTGCTGGCGGTCGCTGCGTACGAACAAGTCGAGGCGTTCTTTGACCCGCACCAACTCTTCACACAAGGCGCCCAGCACCGAGCCCATGGCGTTGCGATCGGGCCCGGCCAGGCGTGCATCGACCACCGCGCTGTCAGGCAAGGCTTCATCCAGGCCGTAGCGCTCCTTCAGGCTTTGCATGCGCGGCGTTGGCCGGGTGACCTTGGCGACATAGAACAATAGGCTCTTGAGCAGCTCATCCGGCGCCGGCTGGTTGATGCCGCCAATGCCTTGGGCCAGCAGGCGCTTGAGTTGTTTGTCGCTGGCCTTGAGCAGGCTGCGCAGTGCCGGACTGTTGGCGATCACGCCAGTGAGCATGCCTTCGACCAGTGCCGAGGTGACTTGCCACAGCGGCAACAGCGGCGCGCCTTGGCACAGTGCTTCGAGGCGTGCGAACACCCGCGCCATGTCTTCCAGGTTGCTGGGGCCATGGTCTTCACGCAGCAGCCCCGCCAGCGCCTGCTGTAAAAGCTGGTGCCACTGGCGCAGTTGCTCTTTCAGGTCGGGTACCGCGCGTTGGGCCAGGGCCTCATCCGGCAGTGACGCGATGGTCAGCAGTTGCGGGCTGAACAGGCTGGTTTCCGACAACAGGCTTTCGCCGTGCGCGCTGCGCAGGTCATTGAGCAGTGGCAACACCACCAACGGCAGGTCGCGGCGGGCGCTGTGCACGCGGTCCAGGTACAACGGCAATTGAGTCAGGGCCTGTTGCAACAGGCGGATGCTTTCGTCGCGCTGGCTGACGCTCCCGGCTTGCAGGGCCAGCGCCAGTTCTTCGATTTCCTCAGCCAGCAGCGCCGCGCCGTAGAACTCGACCATCTGCAACGCGCCATGCACTTGGTGGACACACGCCAGGCACTCGCTGATCGCTTCGGCGTCTGTAGTCTCGACATAAGCGTCGAGCGCCGAGCGAGCCTGTTTCAGGGTTTCGGCAATGTCGCCCTTGACCCATTCGAGGGCCACGTAGTCGTGCCGATCAACCATAACTGCTCCGCGTTGAAATCATGAATGGCTGTGGGGCTGTTCATCCACCGGACGCGCCGGCGGCAAGGTGAAGCCCGACACCGACCGCCGCAACTGGCTGGCCATTTTCGCCAGGTTGCCGATGCTTTCGGCGGTGGCCGTGGAGCCCGACGAGGTCTGGGTGGTGATCTGTTGGATCACGTTCATGGTCAGGGAGATCTGCCCGGCCGATGAGGTCTGTTGCTGCGCCGCGTTGGAGATGCTCTGGATCAGCGCCGCCAGGGTCTTGGATACACCTTCGATCTCTTCCAGCGCCACCCCGGCGTCCTGGGCCAGCCGCGCGCCGCGCACCACTTCGGTGGTGGTCTGTTCCATGGAAATGACCGCTTCGTTGGTGTCGGCCTGGATCGCCCGCACCAACGTTTCAATCTGCCGGGTCGCCGCCGATGAGCGCTCGGCCAGGCGCTGCACTTCGTCAGCCACCACCGCAAAACCGCGCCCCGCATCGCCGGCCATGCTTGCCTGAATTGCCGCGTTGAGGGCGAGGATATTGGTCTGGTCGGCAATGTCGTCGATCAGGCTGACGATGTCGCCAATTTCCTGGGACGACTCGCCCAGGCGCTTGATGCGCTTGGCGGTGTCCTGGATCTGCTCGCGGATGTTGTCCATGCCGTGGATGGTGTTGTGCACCACCTCGTTGCCCTTGTTGGCGATTTCCACCGAGCGCTCTGCCACCGCCGAGGACTCGGCAGCGTTGGCCGAGACCTGGTCGATGGACTGGGCCATCTGGTTGATCGCGGTGGACGCCTCGGCGATCTGCTGGGCTTGATGCTCCGAGGCCTGGGCCAAGTGCATGGCGGTGGCCTGGGTGTCCTGCACGGCACCGGCGACTTGCCCGGCGGTAAGGTTGATGGTGGCGACCAGGTCGCGCAACTGGTCGACGGAATAGTTGATGGAGTCAGCGATGGTGCCGGTGAAGTCTTCAGTCACCGAGGCAGCCACCGTGAGGTCACCGTCGGCCAGATCTTCGATTTCATCCAGCAGGCGCATGATCGCGTTCTGGTTGCGCTCGTTCTTCTCGGCGGTTTCGTGCAGCTGGCGGTTGGTCTCGCGCACCATCACCAGGCCGATCAGGATGATCGAGGTCAGGGCGAGCAGGCCCAGGACATAGCCGCCGATGGTGTCGAAACTGCGCCCGCTGGCGAGGTTTTCGAACCCGGTGGCCAGGTGCGAGGCTTCATCGAGCAGGGTTTGCGAGAGGTTGAAGATATTGCTCGCCGAGGCTCGCACCTGGAACAGCTGCGGCGAGGTCTCGAGGATCTCATCCACGGAGCCGGAAACGAACTCGAACAGCTCGGCGATTTCCGCCAACCGCGCGCGGGCGTCGCGGTCCTCGACCTGGGTGATACGCAAACCGGGGTTGCCCTGGAGCATGCCGTTAAGCACTTGGCCGAAACGGTTGGCGTCACGACCAAAGGCGTCGGCGGCCTGCACGGCGGTTTCGTCGCCGGCCAGCACGGTGTTCACCGCGCCAAGGATACGTTCGGCCAGCAGTGATTGGCGTTGGGCCAACGCCACCTGGCTGGCCGGAGCGCCGCGTTGCAGGAGGATATCGACGACCTTTTCCGATTCCATCTGCAGTTGCGGCACAGTTTCGGCCAGGGTCGCGGCCACCTGATGCAACGACAGCACGGTCTGCTCGCTGGCGAGGATTGCGTCGGTGTTTTTCAGCAGTGCTTCCCAGTCGGTCTGCACCGCGCGCATTTCGGCACGCACTGCGCTGGGCGCGGCGGGCAGGCCGGTTTGCGGGTCACCTTTTTTCAGGAAGCCCCAGCGCTGGGCGAAGTCGTTACGCGCATCGCCCAGCAGCTTGAACGCCGCAGCCTTACCTGCAGCGGCTTCGGTGGCGTTCTTGGCGATACGCTGGGACAGCACGCGCAACTCACCGGCATGGCCGATGTACTGTTTGTCGTAGGTGGATTGGGTGTTGAGGTACGCAAAGTTGGCGAACAGCAACATGATGAACACGATCAGTGCGATGAACAGCACGATGATCTGCGAGCGGCTGCGCGAGCCGGCCTGGGGTTTGAGTGCGGTAGCGGTGGTCATGCGGCAACATCCATGAAGCCAGGGGCTTGGGCCAGAGCGAAGGGGCTGAACACCTGCCACGACGGGTCGCCGTCGAACCGGCCTTGAATAAACGCTGCGTCGGGCGCGGTGTTCGCCCGCCAGGCGTCTTGTGCGAAATGCTGCATCCCCACCACCTCGTCGACCAGCAGCCCGACAAACACGTCGTTGAACTCCACCACCAGCACCCGCCGTTGCTTGCGCGCCTTGGACAGCTCAAGGCCGAGGAACCCACCCAAATCCATCACCGGCAACAGACGCCCACGCAGGTTGGCCACGCCCTTGACCCAGGCCTTGACCCCGGGCATCAAAGTGCAACGCGGTTCGTGCAGGACTTCGGCGACTTCGCCCATGGGCGCCACATACCAGTGCTGGCCCAAGCGAAAGCCGATTCCGCTCCAGCGTTGCAGGCGGGTTTCCTGGGACGGCAGGTCAGCGGCCAGCAGGCGGCAGCGGCGGTCGATGTCCAGCAGCAGCTCGAAGGCGGTTTGCGACTCGGTCATGATGGCGAACCGTCAGCCGGCCAGCACCTTGTTCAGGGTGGCGATCAGGGTTTCTTCATCCACCGGCTTGGTCAGGTAATCCTTGGCGCCCTGGCGCGCGCCCCAGATCTTGTCGGTTTCCTGGTCCTTGGTGGTGATGATGATGATCGGGATGCCGTTGGTTTCCGGCTCCTTGGACAGCTGGCGGGTGGCCTGGAAGCCGTTGAGGCCCGGCATCACGATGTCCATCAGCACGGCGTCGGGCAATTCCTGGCGGGCCAGGGCCACGCCGTCCGCGCCGTTTTCGGCCTTGAGGACCTGGTGACCATGCTTTTCCAGCATGCCGGTCAGTTTGTACATTTCGGTCGGCGAATCGTCGACGATCAGAACACGTGCCATGGTTTTCCCCACTACATAGGTGGACGCCGGCCCTTGTGAGGCGGCGTCAGTGTGCTTGTTCTACTGCGGCGAACCCCGGCACGTAGGCCTTGATCGCGCCCAGCAGTTCTTCCTTGCTGAAAGGCTTGGTCAAAAACTGATCGACCCCCACGATGCGCCCCTTGGCCTTGTCGAACAGGCCGTCCTTGGACGACAACATGATCACCGGGATCGACTTGAACGCCGGGTTGTTCTTCACCAGCGCGCAGGTCTGATATCCATCCAGGCGCGGCATCATGATGTCGACAAAAATAATATGCGGGTGATGATCAACAATCCGGGCCAGGGCATCGAAACCGTCGATGGCCGTGATGACATCGCACCCCACGTTCTTCAACAAGGTCTCAGCGGTGCGGCGGATCGTCTTCGAATCATCGATCACCATCACTCTCAAGGCGTTGGAATGCTGTTCCATATCTGCTCTGCCATCGCCACAGCGAATCGGTTTTCGGTGTGTACTGCCTGATGTTGCACAGGATGAGCGCCGCGGGCCTTGGAATTCAAGGGCTGCTGCGCCGTGGCAGTCTTTTTAGCACAGTCTCCGGGCGCAATCTATCGAGCAACCGGCCAGGTGGTTTTTCCTTGACCCACAACAGCCGCAGCGCCACTCTGACGCCACTTTTATGCGCCCTTATTTGCTAGAGGAAATCCCCCATGAGCGTTCGCGTCGGCATTGTCATGGACCCTATCGCCAGCATTTCCTATAAAAAGGACAGCTCGCTGGCTATGCTCTTGGCCGCCCAGGCCCGCGGCTGGACCCTGTTCTATATGGAGCAGCGCGATCTTTACCAGGGCGACGGCGAGGCCCGTGCACGCATGCGCCCGCTGCAGGTGTTTGCCAACCCGGAAAAGTGGTTCGAACTGCAAGATGAAATCGACAGCCCGCTGAGCGATCTGGACGTGATCCTGATGCGCAAGGACCCGCCGTTCGACATGGAGTTCGTCTACTCCACTTACCTGCTGGAGCAGGCCGAGCGCGCCGGCGTGCTGATCGTCAACAAGCCGCAAAGCCTGCGCGACTGCAATGAAAAGCTGTTCGCCACCCTGTTCCCACAGTGCACGCCGCCGACCGTGGTCAGCCGCCGCGCCGATGTGCTGCGTGAATTCGCCGCCAAGCACGGTGATGTGATCCTCAAGCCGCTGGACGGCATGGGCGGCACCTCGATCTTCCGTCACCGCGCAGGCGACCCGAACCTGTCGGTGATCCTGGAAACCCTGACTGCCCTGGGCACCCAGCAGATCATGGGCCAGGCCTACCTGCCGGCCATCAAGGACGGTGACAAGCGGATCCTGATGATCGACGGCGAACCAGTGGATTACTGCCTGGCGCGCATCCCGGCGGCGGGCGAGACCCGTGGCAACCTGGCGGCCGGTGGTCGGGGTGAAGCACGCCCGCTGTCGGACAAGGACCGTTGGATTGCAGCCCAGGTCGGCCCGACGCTGCGTGAAAAGGGCTTGCTGTTTGTCGGCCTGGACGTGATCGGCGAGAACCTGACTGAAATCAACGTCACCAGCCCGACCTGCATCCGCGAGATCGATAATGCATTTGGCACCAACATCGGCGAAATGTTGATGGCCGCCATTGAGCGCAAGCTGCAGGCCAAGTGATATAGAACAGCCGGACACGCACCAACATTGCGCTATCATGCCCCACCTGTGAAACGCGCGATGTTGGTTTTTTTGTCATGACACTCCCGTCCGAGCTGCCCCCCGAACTCTCCCACAGCGGCGTGCGCCCGGCTGATCGGCTCGGATTTACCCTGTTCCTGGCCGCGTTGATTCACCTGGCCCTGATCCTCGGCGTGGGGTTCACCCTGGTCGAGCCCAAGCAGATCAGCAAAACCCTGGAAATCACCCTCGCCACGTTCAAAAGCGAGAAAAAGCCGGAAAAAGCCGACTTTCTCGCCCAGGACAACCAACTAGGCAGCGGCACCCTCGACAAGAAAGCCGTACCCAAGACCACCGAAGTGGCGCCGTTCCAGGACAACAAGGTGAATAAAGTCACCCCGCCGCCGGTGCCCAAGCCGGAGGTCAAGCAGGCCGCGCCCAAGGCGACGGTGACCACCGTCGCACCCAAGCCGCAAAAAGCCCCGACCCAGCGCGAAAAGACCAAGAGCGAACCCACGCCCGAGCCCGTAAAGCCGGCGCCGACTTTCGACAGCTCGACCCTGTCCGACGAAATCTCCAGCCTCGAAGCCGAACTGGCCAACGAACAGCAGCTGTACGCCAAGCGCCCGCGCATCTACCGGCTCAACGCCGCCTCGACCATGCGCGACAAAGGTGCCTGGTACAAAGACGAGTGGCGCAAGAAGGTCGAGCGCATCGGCAACCTCAACTACCCGGAAGAAGCTCGGCGCCAGCAGATTTACGGCAATTTGCGTCTATTGGTTTCAATCAACCGCGACGGCACGTTATATGAAGTGCAGGTACTGGAGTCGTCCGGCCAGCCGTTGCTGGACCAGGCCGCCCAGCGCATCGTGCGCCTGGCCGCGCCTTTCGCGCCGTTCAGCGGTGATTTGAACGACGTCGATCGCCTGGAAATCATCCGCACCTGGAAGTTCGCCAAGGGCGATCGGTTGTCGAGCAATTGATGACAATTGCCCCCTGTGGCACATCACCAGCTTGTCAGTTCGCCCCTCCACCGCCACACTATCGAACATGAAAAACGTCAGCCCGACCTACCTCAAGCATCAATTCCTGATCGCCATGCCCCATATGGCCGACCCGAACTTTGCGCAGACCTTGACTTACATCGTCGAGCACACGGCCAATGGTGCGATGGGGCTGGTGGTCAACCGCCCGCAGGAGCTGAACCTGGCGGATATCCTTGAACAGCTGCGCCCGGAAGTCGACCCGCCTGCCCGTTGCCAGGGCGTGCCGATCTACATCGGCGGGCCGGTACAGACCGATCGCGGGTTTGTGCTGCACCCGACGGGGCCGAAGTTCCAGGCCACCGTCGATCTGGACGGTGTGTCACTGTCCACCTCCCAGGACGTGTTGTTCGCCATCGCGGACGGCGTGGGCCCTGAGCAGAGTGTGATCACCCTCGGTTACGCAGGCTGGGAAGCCGGCCAATTGGAGGCTGAACTCGCCAGCAACGCTTGGCTGACGTGCCCCTTCGATGCCGACATCCTGTTCAACACGCCCAGCGAACTGCGCCTGGAAGCGGCTGCCGCCAAGCTGCGGGTTAACCTCAGCCTGTTGACCAGCCAGGCGGGGCACGCCTGATGGCTTTGCGACTGATCCTGGGTTTTGACTACGGCACCAAACAGATCGGCGTCGCCGTCGGCCAGGTCATCACCGGCCAGGCCCGCGAGCTGTGCACCTTGAAAGCCCAGAACGGCGTGCCGGACTGGAACCAGGTCGAAGCCCTCATTAAAGAGTGGAAGCCCGATGCGGTCGTGGTCGGTCTGCCGTTGAACATGGACGGCACCCCCAGCGACATGTGCCTGCGCGCCGAAAAATTCGCCCGCCGCCTCAATGGCCGCTACAACCTGCCCTTTTATACCCACGATGAACGTCTCACCACCTTTGAAGCCAAGGGTGAGCGCCGTGACCGTGGCGGGCAGAAGGGCAGCTACCGCGACAACCCCGTGGACGCCATCGCCGCCGCCCTGTTGTTGCAGGGATGGTTGGATGAAAACACTGCTTTATTTGAATCCTGACTGACGCGGCTTGCCGCGTCTTTTTACGTTTGAGCCCGGACCTTGCCTGCGCCAAGGTCCTGAAGGAGCCTGCATGAGCCTGCCGAACCCCGCCGAACTGATCAGCCAGATGGCCACAAGCCTCACGGCCCATCTGCAACACCGCAACATCAGCGAGCCGCGCTTCATCGGCATTCGCACCGGTGGTGTGTGGGTGGCCCAGGCATTGCTGGAAGCACTGGGCAGCGACTCGCCCCTCGGCACCCTCGACGTGTCCTTCTATCGTGACGACTTCAGCCAGAACGGCCTGCACCCGCAAGTGCGCCCGTCGGCCCTGCCGTTCGAGATCGAAGGCCAACACCTGGTGCTGATCGACGACGTGCTGATGAGTGGCCGCACCATCCGCGCCGCCATGAACGAGCTGTTCGACTACGGCCGCCCGGCCAGCGTGACCCTGGTGTGCCTACTCGACCTGGATGCCGGCGAACTGCCGATCAGCCCGGATGTGGTCGGCGCCACACTGTCGCTTTCAGCCCACCAGCGGGTAAAATTGTCCGGTCCCACGCCGCTCGAACTCGAACTGCAAGACCTCGCCCTTTAAACCGCCTTGTAAAGAGTCCCCGCGATGACGCCTCTCGATGCCAAGCGCCCGCTGCAGCTCAATGCTCAGGGCCAGTTGCAACACTTCTTGTCCCTCGACGGTTTGCCCCGCGAACTGCTCACCGAAATCCTCGACACCGCCGACTCGTTCCTCGAAGTCGGTGGCCGCGCGGTGAAGAAGGTCCCGCTGCTGCGCGGCAAGACCATCTGCAATGTGTTCTTCGAGAACTCCACGCGCACCCGTACCACCTTTGAACTGGCGGCCCAGCGGCTGTCGGCCGACGTTATCACGCTGAACGTGTCCACCTCGTCGGCAAGCAAGGGAGAGACCCTGCTCGACACCCTGCGCAACCTGGAAGCCATGGCCGCCGACATGTTCGTGGTGCGCCACGGCGACTCCGGCGCCGCGCACTTCATCGCCGAACACGTGTGCCCGCAGGTGGCGATCATCAACGGCGGCGACGGCCGCCACGCCCACCCGACCCAAGGCATGCTCGACATGCTCACCATCCGTCGGCACAAGGGCAGCTTTGAAAACCTCTCGGTGGCCATTGTCGGCGACATCCTGCACTCGCGGGTTGCACGCTCCAACATGCTGGCCCTGAAAGCCCTGGGTTGCCCGGATATCCGTGTGATCGCCCCGAAAACCCTGCTGCCGATCGGCATCGAGCAGTACGGCGTGAAGGTCTACACCGACATGGCAGCAGGCCTCAAGGACGTGGATGTAGTGATCATGTTGCGCCTGCAACGCGAGCGCATGGCCGGTGGCCTGCTGCCGAGCGAAGGCGAGTTCTACCGCCTGTTCGGCCTGACCACTGCGCGCCTGGCCGGCGCCAAGCCGGATGCCATCGTCATGCACCCGGGCCCGATCAACCGTGGGGTAGAGATTGAGTCGGCGGTGGCCGACGGCCCTCAGTCGGTGATCCTCAACCAGGTCACCTACGGCATCGCCGTCCGCATGGCCGTGCTGTCCATGGCCATGAGCGGGCAAACCGCGCAACGTCAATTCGAGCAGGAGAACGCCCAGTGAAGCTCAGCATTCTTGGCGCTCGCGTTATCGATCCGGCCAGTGGCCTGGATCAAGTCACCGATTTGCATCTGGAAGCCGGCAAGCTTATCGCCATCGGCGCTGCTCCGGCGGGTTTCAGCGCGACTGAAACCCTCGACGCCAAAGGCTTGGTGGCCGCGCCGGGCCTGGTCGACCTGAACGTCGCCCTGCGCGAGCCAGGCTACAGCCGCAAAGGCAACATCATCAGCGAAACCCGCGCCGCCGCTGCCGGTGGCGTGACCAGCCTGTGCTGCCCGCCGCACACCAAGCCGATCCTCGACACGTCGGCCGTGACCGAACTGATCCTCGACCGCGCCCGTGAAGCCGGCAATTGCAAGGTGTTCCCGATCGGCGCCTTGAGCAAAGGCCTGGAGGGCGAACAACTCGCCGAACTGATCGCCCTGCGCGACGCCGGTTGCGTAGCTTTCGGCAATGGCCTGGAAAGTTTTCGCAGCACCCGCACGCTGTTACGCGCCCTGGAATACGCAGCCACCTTCGACCTGACGGTGATTTTCCATTCTCAGGACCGCGACCTGGCCGAAGGCGGCCTGGCCCATGAAGGCGCCGTGGCCAGCTTCCTCGGCCTGCCGGGCATTCCGGAAACCGCCGAGACCGTGGCCCTGGCCCGTGACCTGCTGCTGGTGGAACAAAGCGGCGTGCGCGCGCACTTCAGCCAGTTGACCAGCGCTCGCGGCGTCGCCCTGATCGCCCAGGCCCAGGCCCGTGGTTTGCCGGTAACGGCGGATGTGGCGCTGTATCAGCTGATTCTGACGGATGAAGCGCTGATCGACTTCTCCAGCCTGTACCACGTGCAGCCGCCGCTGCGCACCCTGGCCGACCGCGAAGGTTTGCGCGCGGCCGTCAAGTCCGGCGTGGTCTCGGCAATTTCCAGCCATCACCAGCCCCATGAGCGGGATGCCAAGCTGGCGCCGTTTGGCGCGACAGAGCCGGGCATCAGCAGTGTCGAACTGTTGCTGCCGTTGGCGATGACGTTGGTGGAAGATGGATTGCTGGACTTGCCGACACTGCTGGCACGCCTGAGCGCCGGCCCGGCCGAGGCATTGCGCCTGCCGGCGGGTAAGTTGGCGGTGGGATCGGCGGCAGATCTGGTGCTGTTTGATCCGGCCAGCTCCACGGTTGCCGGGGAGCAGTGGTTGTCGAAAGGCGAAAACTGCCCGTTTATTGGGCATAGCCTGCCGGCGACGGTGCGTTACACCCTGGTTGACGGACGCATCAGCTACCAGGCTTGACGCTACCAACCGGTAGGAGCGAGCAAGCTCGCTCCTACCGGTTATTTACCGCCCGGAATTGCGTTCGGCATTGCGGATCGAAATCTGCGTATTCAACGTCCAGAAGTCATACAGCACCCCCACCAGGAACAAGCCGCCGGTCAGCAGGTAGATCAAGCCGGTGATCCATTTGCCCTGGTACATGCGGTGCACGCCGAATACCCCCAGAAACGCCAACAGGATCCAGGCCACGTTGTATTCGATGGGCCCGGCGGTAAAACGCAGGTCCGCTTCACGGTCCATGGCCGGAATCAGGAAAAAGTCGATCAACCAGCCAATACCCAACAGACCGAGGGTGAAAAACCAGATCGTGCCGGTGACGGGTTTGCCGTAATAGAAGCGATGCGCCCCGGTAAAACCGAAAATCCACAGCAGGTAACCGATCACCTTACTGTGGGTGTCTTGCTGCGGGCCAATCTGCTGATAGGTGTTCATCGCGTACCTCTTTTGCCTCGATAGATAAATTTTTTCATTTTCTTTGTGACTTTTTTACAGGCGCCCGACGTACGGCAAATGGTATCTTCCCTGCCCTGAAAGCCTTATGCCACCTGACTTGTGTAGGACAATTGCGGCGAATCGTCGCGTTTTTCCTGATTTTGACGTCAAGGTTCAGTCGACAAACGGCCTGAGAACGGCACAAAAAGCTGTTATAAAGTTGCGCGCAAACCCATAAGAGCCACGCCTAATGCGACCATTTTTCAAGACATGGCTAACCATTTGCCTATTAATGCCACTGGCCGCCCACGCCACCAATCGTGAGCAACGACTTCCTAACGTTAACGGTTTCACCCCTAAAGTCCACAGCACGCCAAGCACCGCCAAGTCGGTAAAGCTGACCGTCAACCGCCCGACTCAACTGAGCAAGGCCCATAACGGCAAAGCAGTCCCAGGCTTGGTTGGCGTCAACACCAAGCAGAGCAGCACCGTCCTCAGCCGCGCCGTGAACGTGCTCGGTACTCCTTATCGTTGGGGCGGCAGCAGCCCAAGTAAAGGGTTCGACTGCAGTGGCTTGGTGAAATATGCGTTCAACGACGTAGCCGCCGTGGATTTGCCGCGCACGTCCAACGCCATGGCCGCTGGCCACGGGCAGAAGGTTGATCGCAAGGACCTGAAACCCGGCGACCTGCTGTTCTTCAAACTGAAGAGCCGCCAGGTGAACCATGTTGCCATCTACCTGGGCAACGACCGCTTCATCCACGCACCGCGTCGTGGCAAGTCGGTGAGTATCGACACCCTGAAGAAGCCGTTCTGGGACAAGAATTACGTGATTGCCAAGCGGGTGCTTCCGAAAGAGCAGAACAATCTGCGGGTAGTACAACGCTGATTCCTGGCTAAACGCCTTACAAAATGTGGGAGCGGGCTTGCTCGCGAAGGCGGTGGTTCAGTCGATATGTAAGTTGACTGACACACCGCTTTCGCGAGCAAGCCCGCTCCCACATTGGTTCCTCATAAATCTGCTGGCACCCTCGCCTTCTCCCTCGCATCCTCCCGGCTGATCACCCCCGCCCCAACCAGCGCCTTCAAACTCATATCCAGCGTCTTCATCCCCAACGCCCCACCGGTCTGAATCGCTGAAACCATCTGCGCCACCTTGTCCTCCCGGATCAAATTCCGAATGGCCGGCGTGCCCAGCATGATTTCATGAGCCGCCACGCGTCCGCCGCCGACTTTCTTCACCAGCACCTGAGACACCACCGCCTGCAACGACTCCGACAGCATCGAGCGGACCATGGCCTTTTCCCCGGCCGGGAACACGTCCACCAGCCGGTCTACGGTCTTTGCCGCTGAACTGGTGTGCAGGGTGCCAAACACCAGGTGCCCGGTCTCAGCCGCCGTCAGCGCGAGGCGGATGGTTTCCAGGTCGCGCAGTTCGCCCACCAGGATCACGTCCGGGTCTTCGCGCAGTGCCGAGCGCAAGGCAATGGAAAAACCATGGGTGTCGCGATGCACCTGACGCTGGTTGATCAACGCCATTTTCGGCGTGTGGATAAATTCGATGGGGTCTTCAAGGGTGAGGATGTGCTGACGCCGATGCTGATTGAGAAAATCGATCATCGCCGCCAGAGTCGTAGACTTGCCCGAGCCGGTCGGGCCGGTGACCAGCACCAGACCATGTGGCAATTGGGCGATACGCTGGAACACTTCGCCAAGACCGAGGCTTTCCAGGCTTTGGACCTCAGAAGGGATGGTGCGAAACACCGCACTCATGCCGCGATCCTGCCGGAATACATTGGCCCGGAACCGCGCCACGCCGGGCAGTTCGAAGGCAAAGTCTGTTTCAAGAGATGTTTCGAAATCCTTTTGTTGGTGCTGAGTGAGCAAAGGGCTCAATAAGTCCGCTACTTGCGTAGGTGAAAGCACCGGCCCCTCCAGCGGCCAGACCTCGCCATCCAGCCGCAGCATCGGCGCCAGGCCGGCAGACACATGCAGGTCGGAGGCACCACGGCGCACGCTGGCCGTGAGTAATTCAGTGATATCCATAGGGCTTTCCATTTCCAGTAGAATGCCGCGGACTCCATATCCACGGGCGCATCTTGAATGTCGACGATAGCAGACAACATCGGCCAGGTTAGCCAGCGCATCCGCGCCGCTGCCGACGCCGTGCAACGTGACGCAAGCAGCATCCACCTGCTGGCCGTGAGCAAGACCAAACCCGCGCAAGCCGTACGCGAAGCCTATGCCGCCGGCATGCGCGACTTTGGCGAGAACTACTTGCAGGAAGCCCTGGGCAAACAGGCCGAATTAACCGACCTGCCCTTGAGTTGGCACTTCATCGGCCCCATTCAATCGAACAAGACGCGCGCTATCGCCGAGAACTTCGCTTGGGTGCATTCCGTGGACCGCCTCAAAATCGCTCAACGCTTGTCCGAACAACGCCCGGCCGACCTGCCACCGCTGAATATCTGCATCCAGGTCAATGTCAGTGGCGAAGCTAGCAAGTCCGGCTGTACACCCGCCGACCTGCCGGCCCTGGCCCATGCGATCAACGCCCTGCCGCGCCTGAAACTGCGTGGCCTGATGGCGATTCCGGAGCCGACTGAAGATCGGACCGCGCAAGACGCAGCGTTCGCCGCGGTACGCGACCTGCAAAACAGCCTGAACCTGCCGCTGGACACACTTTCCATGGGCATGAGCCACGACCTAGAGTCGGCCATTGCCCAAGGCGCCACCTGGGTGCGGATCGGTACCGCCCTGTTTGGTGCCCGCGACTACGGCCAGCCATGAAATGGCTGACTTCCCTCTGAGTAAGGACCTGTCATGAGCAACACGCGTATTGCCTTTATCGGCGCCGGTAACATGGCGGCCAGCCTGATCGGTGGCCTGCGGGCCAAGGGCCTGGACGCCACGCAGATCCGCGCCAGCGACCCAGGCGCCGACACCCGTGCCCGCGTCAGCGCCGAGCACGGCATTGAAACCTTTGCCGACAACGCCGAGGCCATCCAGGGCGTCGATGTCATCGTGCTGGCCGTTAAGCCGCAGGCCATGAAAGCCGTGTGCGAAAGCCTGCGTCCGAGCCTGCAGCCGCAGCAACTGGTGGTGTCCATCGCTGCCGGCATCACCTGCGCCAGCATGAACACCTGGCTCGGTGCCCAGCCGATCGTGCGCTGCATGCCCAATACGCCAGCACTGGTCAGCCAAGGTGTGAGCGGGCTGTATGCCACCGCGCAAGTGAGCGCCGAACAACGTGACCAGGCGCAGGAGCTGCTGTCCGCCGTGGGCCTCGCCCTGTGGCTGGAGCAGGAGCAGCAACTGGACGCGGTCACCGCCGTATCCGGCAGCGGCCCGGCGTATTTCTTCCTGCTGATCGAGGCCATGACTGCCGCTGGCGTGAAACTGGGCCTGTCCAAGGACGTGGCCGAGCAACTGGCCGAGCAGACTGCCCTGGGTGCCGCGCATATGGCGGTGGCCAGCGATGTGGACGCCGCCGAGTTGCGCCGTCGCGTGACCTCGCCAGGCGGCACCACACAGGCGGCCATCGAGTCGTTCCAGGCCGGGGGCTTTGAAGCCCTGGTGGAAAAAGCATTGGGTGCCGCTGCGCACCGCTCGGCGGAACTCGCCGAACAACTGGGCAAATAAGGAGCCAACATGATTGGTTTGAACACCGCAGCCGTCTATGTGCTGCAAACCCTCGGCAGTCTGTACCTGCTGATCGTCCTGATGCGCTTCGTGCTGCAGCTGGTGCGTGCGAACTTCTACAACCCGCTCTGCCAGTTCATCGTCAAGGCCACCCAGCCGCTGCTCAAGCCGTTGCGTCGGATCATTCCGAGCCTGTTTGGCCTGGACATGTCGTCGCTGGTGCTGGCAATCCTGGTACAGCTGGCCTTGATGGCGCTGACCCTGCTGCTGACCTATGGCACCACCGGCAACTTCGTGCAACTGCTGGTCTGGGCCATCATCGGCGTGACCGCGCTGTTCCTGAAGATCTTCTTCTTCGCCCTGATCATCAGCGTGATCCTGTCCTGGGTCGCCCCCGGCAGCCACAACCCTGGCGCCGAACTGGTGAACCAGATCTGCGAGCCGGCCCTGGCGCCGTTCCGCCGCCTGCTGCCGAACCTGGGCGGCCTTGATATTTCGCCGATCCTGGCGTTCATGGTGCTCAAGTTGCTCGACATGCTGGTGATCAACAACCTGGCAGCCATGACCGGCATGCCAGAGATTCTGCGCCTGCTGATCTGATGTTCCCTGGCGAGGGAGGCCGCTCCCTCGCCATTGCTTGCCGCTAGGTGCAGCGGTCTTTAGACTTACGCCTCATTTAAACGAGAGCAGGGTCGATGCCAGCTGCCTTTCCCCCCGATTCTGTTGGACTGGTCGTGCCCCAAGTGGCGCACTTCAGCGAACCGCTGGCCCTGGCCTGCGGGCGTTCGCTGCCTGCCTATGACCTGATCTATGAAACCTACGGCCAGCTGAACGCCACGGCGAGCAACGCCGTGCTGATCTGCCACGCCTTGTCCGGCCATCATCACGCCGCCGGTTTCCACTCGGTCGACGAGCGCAAGCCCGGCTGGTGGGACAGTTGCATCGGCCCCGGCAAGCCCATCGACACCGACAAATTCTTTGTGGTCAGCCTGAACAACCTCGGCGGCTGCAACGGTTCCACCGGCCCTAGCAGTATCAACCCGGAAACCGGCAAGCCGTTCGGCGCCGATTTCCCGGTACTGACCGTGGAAGACTGGGTGCACAGCCAGGCCCGCCTCGCCGACTTGCTCGGCATCCACCAATGGGCCGCCGTGATCGGTGGCAGCCTGGGTGGCATGCAGGCGCTGCAATGGACCATCACTTACCCGGACCGCGTTCGCCATTGCCTGGCCATCGCCTCGGCGCCCAAGTTGTCGGCGCAGAACATCGCCTTCAACGAAGTGGCGCGCCAGGCCATCCTGACTGACCCAGAGTTCCACGGCGGATCGTTCCAGGAAGCCGGGGTGATCCCCAAGCGCGGCCTGATGCTGGCGCGGATGGTGGGGCATATCACCTACCTGTCCGATGACTCCATGGGCGAGAAATTCGGCCGTGGCCTCAAGAGTGAGAAGCTCAACTACGACTTCCACAGCGTCGAGTTCCAGGTGGAAAGCTACCTGCGTTATCAGGGTGAGGAGTTCTCCGGGCGTTTCGACGCCAACACCTACCTGCTGATGACCAAGGCATTGGACTATTTCGACCCGGCCGCCAACCACGACGACGACCTGGCGAAAACCTTCGAAGGCGCCACGGCCAAGTTTTGCGTGATGTCGTTCACCACCGACTGGCGCTTCTCGCCGGCCCGCTCCCGTGAGCTGGTGGATGCGCTGATGGCCGCGCGCAAAGACGTCTGCTACCTGGAAATCGATGCGCCGCAAGGCCACGACGCCTTCCTGATTCCGATCCCGCGTTACTTGCAGGCGTTCGGCAATTACATGAACCGGATTACTGTGTGAGAACGCCATGAGAGCCGACCTGGAAATCATCCAAGAATGGATCCCCGCCGGCAGCCGTGTGCTCGACCTGGGCTGCGGCGATGGCGAACTGCTGAGCTGGCTGCGCGACAACAAGCAAGTCACCGGCTACGGCCTGGAAAACGACCCGGACAACATCGCCCAGTGCGTGGCCAAGGGCATCAACGTGATCGAGCAGGACCTGGACAAGGGCCTGGGCAACTTTGCCAGCAACAGCTTCGACATCGTGGTGATGACCCAGGCCCTGCAAGCCGTGCACTACCCGGACCGCATCCTCGACGAAATGCTGCGCGTCGGTCGCCAGTGCATCATCACCTTCCCGAATTTCGGCCACTGGCGCTGCCGCTGGTACCTGGCCACCAAGGGCCGCATGCCGGTGTCGGACTTCCTGCCGTACACCTGGTACAACACGCCGAACATCCACTTCTGCACCTTCGAAGACTTCGAAGCGCTGTGTGGCGAGCGTGAAGCCAAGGTGATCAACCGCCTTGCCGTCGATCAACAGCACCGCCACGGCTGGGCGAGTAAACTATGGCCCAACCTGTTGGGCGAAATTGGTATTTACCGGGTCAGCAGTCCTGGCCTGACCGACCACAAGATTGCCGTCTAATCATCTTCAAGAGGGACGCTCATGAGTCGTTTGGCTATTTTTCTATTGACCGCCTGCCTGGGCGCCAGCGCCGTGGCCGCAGACGCAATAGACGCTAACCGCAAGAAAGACTTCGGTGACATCACCGTGCACTACAACACCTTCACCTCCAGCTTCCTGCAACCGGAAACGGCCCAGGCCGTCGGTGTGGTGCGCAGCAAGGAGAAGGGCCTGATCAACGTGACCGTGATCAAGGGCGTGACCCCGGTGGCCGCGCAAGTCACCGGCACCATCAAGGACTTGGGCGGCAAGAGCGAGATCCTGACCTTCAAGCAGATCAACGAGAAAGGCGGCGTCAACTATCTCGCGCCCTACTCCGTGACCCAGCGGGAATACAAGACGTTTACCATCAACGTTGAAACCGGTGGCAAAGCCCATAGCTTCCAATTCAACCAAGAACTGTTCCCGGCCGAATGATGAAACTCACCCAACTCGTACTGGCCAGCCATAACGCCGGCAAACTCAAAGAACTGCAGGCGATGCTCGGCGACTCCGTGCACCTGCGCTCCATTGGCGAGTTCAGCCAGGTGGAGCCGGAAGAGACCGGTTTGTCGTTCGTCGAGAACGCCATCCTCAAGGCACGCAACGCCGCACGCATCTCCGGCCTGCCGGCGCTGGCGGACGACTCGGGCCTGGCGGTGGACTTCCTCGGCGGTGCCCCTGGCATCTATTCGGCACGTTATGCCGACGGCAAGGGCGACGCGGCCAACAACGCCAAGCTGCTGGACGCGCTCAAGGACGTGCCGGATGAAGAGCGCGGCGCGCAGTTCGTCTGCGTGCTGGCCCTGGTACGCCACGCCGATGACCCGCTGCCGATCCTGTGCGAAGGCCTGTGGCACGGCCGCATCCTGCATGCCGCCAGTGGCGAACACGGTTTTGGCTATGACCCGCTGTTCTGGGTGCCCGAACGCAATGTTTCCAGTGCCGAATTGAGCCCGATCGACAAGAACCAGATCAGCCACCGCGCTCGCGCAATGGATTTGCTGCGCCAACGCCTGAGCCTGAAATGACCCAGAACACCTCTGCGCAGCCGCTGATCCACGGCGGTGCGCAAACACCTCGGGCGGCCTTGCCGGTACTGCCGCCCCTGGCGCTGTATATCCACATCCCGTGGTGCGTGCGCAAATGCCCCTATTGCGACTTCAACTCCCACACCGCCAGCAAGGTGCTGCCGGAAGAGGAGTATGTGGACGCCTTGCTGGCAGATCTCGACCAGGATCTGCACGCTGTGTACGGTCGCGAGCTGAGTTCGATCTTCTTTGGCGGCGGTACGCCAAGCCTGTTCAGCGCCACCGCATTGGGCCGCCTGCTCAAGGGCGTGGAAGCGCGCATCCCGTTTGCCAGTGATATCGAGATCACCCTGGAAGCCAACCCCGGCACCTTCGAGCAAGAGAAGTTCGTCGCCTATCGCAAGCTGGGGATCAACCGCCTGTCCATCGGCATCCAGAGTTTCCAGCAGGAAAAACTTGAGGCATTGGGGCGTATCCACAACGGCGATGAAGCCGTGCGCGCGGCGGGTATGGCGCGCCAGGCCGGGTTTGATAACTTCAACCTGGACCTGATGCACGGTTTGCCCGATCAGTCCCTGGACGACGCCCTGAGCGACTTGCGCCAGGCCATCGCGTTGAAGCCAACGCACTTGTCCTGGTACCAGCTGACCCTGGAACCCAACACCGTATTCTGGAACCAGCCGCCCACGCTGCCGGAAGACGACACGCTGTGGGATATCCAGGAAGCCGGCCAGGCGCTGCTTGCCGAACACGGTTACGCGCAATACGAAGTGTCGGCCTATGCCCAACCGGGTCGCCCGGCGCGGCATAACCTGAACTACTGGAGCTTCGGCGACTTCATCGGCATCGGCGCCGGTGCCCACGGCAAGCTCAGCCACCCCGACGGGCGCATCGTGCGCACCTGGAAGACCCGAGCACCGAAGGACTACCTCAACCCGGCCAAAAGCTTTCAGGCCGGCGCGAAGGAACTGACCAATGAAGAACTGCCATTCGAGTTCCTGATGAACGCGTTGCGCCTCACCGAGGGCGTCGAGGCCAGGCTCTACGCCGAGCGTACCGGCCTCGATCTCGCGAGCCTCGATGAAGGCCGCCGCGAGGCCGAACAAAGTGGCTTAATGCAGGTCGAACCGTCACGCCTGGCGGCGACCGACCGTGGGCAACTCTTTCTCAATGACCTGTTGCAGACGTTTTTGAGCTGATCGCTCTTAAGGAAATCGAATGGATTTGGTACTCGACCTGCTCGCCACCGTGTCCCGCTGGAGCCGTAGCAACCTGTCGGAAATCTCACTGGCTCTCGTCGGCTGCCTGCTGGTGCTGTTCGGCGCAGATATCAAAGGCTGGGTGGAAGCGCGCTTGGGCAGCATCGCGGGCGCGTTGCGCGTACCGCTGATGGCGCTGGTGTGCATGATCGGCAGCGGCGCCGCCTTGATCTACGCCACGCCGTGGATTGTGCGGGGGTTGAGCCAGTTCAATAACTACAGCCTGGCGCCGGTGTTGGTGGTGGTGCTGGTGTTGATTGGCGTCGTTGCAGACCGGCGCTGATCCCAAAGCCAACACAGATACAAATGTGGGAGCGGGCTTGCTCGCGAATGCGGTGCATCAGTCAACATTTCCGGTGACTGACACTCCGCTTTCGCGAGCAAGCCCGCTCCCACATTTTTGACCGCGTTCCAAGCCAATAGCTTGTCAGTCAACCTTCTCAAACTTCAAATCCCATACACCATGCCCGAGTCGCTCGCCGCGACGCTCGAACTTAGTGATCGGACGCTCAGCCGGGCGTGGCACGCATTTGCCATCTTCGGCGATGTTGCGGTAGCCGGGGGCGACGTTCATCACTTCCAGCATGTATTCCGCATACGGTTCCCAGTCGGTGGCCATGTGCAGGATGCCGCCCACTTTCAGCTTGCTACGTACCAGCTCCGCGAAGGAGGCCTGGACGATGCGGCGTTTGTGGTGACGGGCTTTGTGCCATGGGTCCGGGAAGAACAGCATCAGGCGGTCGAGGCTGTTGTCGGCGATGCAGCGGTTGAGCACTTCGATCGCGTCGCAGTCATACACGCGCAGGTTGGTCAGCCCTTGGGTCAGCACGCCATTGAGCAGCGCGCCCACACCTGGGCGGTGCACTTCCACCCCGATAAAGTCCTGGTCCGGCGCAGCGGCGGCCATTTCCAGCAGGGAATGGCCCATGCCGAAGCCGATTTCCAGGGAACGCGGGGCCGAACGGCCGAACACCTGGTCGTAATCCACCGGCGCATCGGCCAGGGGCAATACGAACAGCGGCGTACCTTGCTCCAGGCCCTTTTGCTGGCCTTCGGTCATGCGACCGGCGCGCATCACAAAACTCTTGATGCGGCGGTGCTTGGACTCGTCGCCTTCTTCCAGGGTATTCGGCGTTTCGTTTGATTCAGTCATCAATGGCTCTTACTTGATCAGACCATCCAGCGGCGAGGAGGCGCTGGCGTAGAGTTTTTTCGGCATACGACCGGCGAGGTAGGCCAGGCGGCCCGCGACGATGGCGTGGTTCATGGCTTGCGCCATCATGATCGGCTGCTGGGCGTGGGCGATGGCCGAGTTCATCAGCACCGCATCGCAGCCCAGCTCCATGGCGATGGTCGCGTCGGAGGCGGTGCCCACGCCGGCATCCACCAGCACCGGAATCTTGGCTTCTTCAAGGATGATCTGCAGGTTGTACGGATTGCAGATACCCAGGCCGGAACCGATCAGGCCGGCCAGCGGCATGACGGCGATACAGCCGATTTCTGCCAGTTGGCGCGCGATGATCGGGTCATCGCTGGTGTAGACCATCACGTCGAAACCTTCCTTGACCAGCGTTTCAGCGGCCTTGAGGGTTTCGATCACGTTGGGGAACAGGGTTTTCTGGTCGGCCAGCACTTCCAGCTTCACCAGGTTATGGCCGTCGAGCAGCTCACGCGCCAGGCGGCAGGTGCGCACGGCTTCGATAGCGTCATAGCAACCGGCGGTGTTCGGCAGGAAGGTGTAGCGATCCGGCGACAGCACTTCGAGCAGGTTCGGCTCGCCTTCGATCTGGCCGAGGTTGGTGCGGCGCACGGCGAAGGTAACGATCTCGGCGCCCGAGGCTTCGATGGCCAGGCGGGTTTCTTCCATGTCGCGGTACTTGCCGGTGCCGACCAGCAGACGGGACTGGAAGGTACGACCGGCCAGGACGAAGGGCTTGTCGCTACGAACGATGCTCATGGGAAATCCTCGAAATGGGGTGAGGTTCTGCAGAATTCAGGAAGCTGCGCGACTAGCCGCCGCCGATGGCGTGGACCACTTCGACCTGGTCACCTTCGGTGAGCGCAGTTTCGGCGTGCAGGCTACGCGGGACGATATCCAGGTTGAGTTCCACTGCGACACGACGCCCGGTCAGGTCCAGACGGGTCAGCAGGGCCGCAACGGTTTCACCGTCGGGCAGTTCAAAGGATTCGCCGTTCAACTGAATGCGCATGCCACGGGCCGCCATCGTTTTAAGGGGCCCGCATTCTAGCGCGATTGGGACCTGAAGGTCAGCTCCAAGCGTCAAGCGGTCAGCTGCAAGCGCCAGGCTGCGAGGCCCAGGAAGAACCACCCAAGCAGAAATGCCAGCCCGCCAAACGGCGTGATAATCCCGAGTTTACTGATCCCGGTCAGGGTCAGCACATACAGGCTGCCGGAGAACAACAGGATACCGACAGTAAACGAGATGCCCGCCCAGCTGACCAACCGGCCAGGAATATGCGCCGCCAGCAACGCCACACCGAACAATGCCAGGGTATGCACCAGTTGGTAGGTCACGCCGGTATGGAAGATCGCCAGGTACTCAGCGCTCAAGCGGTTTTTCAGGCCATGGGCGGCGAACGCGCCGAGCGCGACACCGGTGAAGCCGAAAAAGGCAGCCAACATCAGAAAGCCACGCAACATGAGGAACTCCAGTCAGACTCAAAGGGCCGGGTCTGTATAATGGCCCGCTCAACGGGTTCGGCCAAGCCATCTCTATGCTGCGTCTCCTCTTCAAACGCTTTCTCAACGTCGTGAAATGGTTTGCCATCGGCAGTGTGCTGCTGGTGTTGCTGTTTCGTGTCGTCCCGCCGCCGTTCACCGCGCTGATGGTGGAACGCAAGGTTGAATCCTGGTTCGACGGCGAACCCATTGACCTGCAGCGCAGCTGGGTGCCGTGGGATGAGATCTCCGACGACCTCAAAGTGGCGGTGATGGCCGGCGAAGACCAGCGCTTCCCGCAGCATTGGGGTTTTGACTTCGGTGCGATCCAGGCGGCGATCCTGCACAACGAGCGCGGCGGCTCGATTCGCGGCGCCAGTACCTTGAGCCAGCAGGTGTCGAAGAACCTGTTCCTGTGGGCCGGCCGCAGTTATTTGCGCAAAGGCCTGGAAGCCTGGTTTACCGGGTTGATCGAGGTGTTGTGGCCCAAACAGCGGATTCTTGAGGTGTATCTCAACAGTGTTGAGTGGGATGAGGGGGTGTTTGGCGCGGAAGCGGCAGCTCGGCATCACTTCGGCGTGAGCGCTAAGGGATTATCGCGCCAGCAGGCCAGCTATCTGGCGGCAGTGTTGCCTAACCCTCGGGTGTGGAGTGCCAGTCATCCGACGGCGTATGTGGCGCGGCGCGCAGCGTGGATTCGGCAGCAGATGAGTCAGTTGGGTGGGGATGGCTATTTGGTCGAACTGAACAACTCGCGCAAAGCACCATGGTCTGACTGACCCTAAGTCCCAAACAAAAAATGCCCCGACCTTTCGATCGGGGCATTTTTTTGTCTTTTCGCTGCGTTTTAGGCGGCGATCGACAACTTCAGCTTGTTCATCGCGCTTTTCTCAAGCTGACGAATCCGCTCGGCCGACACGTTGTACTTCTGCGCCAAGTCGTGCAGCGTGGCTTTGTCTTCTGCCAGCCAGCGCTGGTAGAGGATGTCACGGCTGCGGTCGTCCAGCACTTCCAGCGCTTCGTGCAGGTTGTGGTTGGAGTTGTCGCTCCAGTCCGCATCCTCCAGTTGACGCGCCGGGTCGTACCGGTGGTCTTCCAAGTAGTTGGCCGGCGATTGGAAGGCGCTGTCGTCGTCCGCTTCAGCGGCCGGGTCGAAGGCCATGTCATGGCCGGTCAGGCGGCTTTCCATCTCGCGCACTTCACGGGGCTCCACGCCGAGGCTTTCGGCCACGCGGTGGACTTCCTCATTGTTCAGCCACGCCAGGCGTTTTTTCTGGCTACGCAGGTTGAAGAACAACTTGCGCTGGGCCTTGGTGGTCGCCACTTTCACGATGCGCCAGTTGCGCAGGATGAACTCGTGGATTTCCGCCTTGATCCAGTGCACAGCAAACGACACCAGACGCACACCCATTTCCGGGTTGAAGCGTTTCACAGCCTTCATCAGGCCAACGTTGCCTTCCTGGATCAGATCAGCCTGGGCCAGGCCGTAGCCGCTGTAGCTACGGGCGATATGTACAACAAAACGCAGGTGGGCGAGCACCATCTGCCGAGCCGCCCCCAAATCCTGCTCATAGTAGAGACTCTCGGCCAGTTCACGCTCCTGCTCGGGCGTCAGCAATGGAATGCTGTTGACCGTGTGCACATAGGCTTCCAGGTTCGCACCCGGGACCAAGGCATAAGCAGGTTGCAAAGAAGTGGTCATACGAAAAAACCTCCGACTCACATAACTCGTGCAGTGAAGCACTGCGAAAATTGACCGGGAACCGTAGGACAAGTTCCCTAAACCGCCAATACGGTCAATACAAACGAAACCACATTAATCTGACATTAACTACTTCGGTGCCAACTCGCGTAAATGACGAGCGACCGCAATCCAAGCACCGATATACCCCAACAATACCGCGCCAAGCAAGAGACTCAGACCATCGGCTACCGGCACACCGGCCAGCGCAAAATCACTGCCGTAGAGTCCGGCCAGCCCGACCACCGCGTCGTTCAGCCAGTCCAGGCCGAAAGCCAGCACGCCCCAGGACAAAATCCCGGCACCAAAGCCATAAAGCGCGCCCATGTACAGAAAAGGACGACGCACATAGCTGTCCGTGCCGCCGACCAGTTTAATCACTTCTATCTCGGTGCGACGGTTTTCAATATGAAGACGAATGGTATTACCTATCACCAAAAGTAATGCAGACACCAACAGCACCGTCAGACCGAACACAAAGCGGTCGCCCAGCTTGAGGATCGCCGCCAGGCGCTCTACCCAGACTAGATCAAGTTGCGCCTGTTGCACCTTGGGCATCTCTGCGAGTTTTTGCCGCAGGGCTTCCAGCGCCGGCTTGTCCACTTCATTCGGCGTCACCAGCACCACGCCCGGCAGCGGGTTCTGTGGCAGCTCTTTAAGCGCCTCGCCCAGGCCGGATTGTTGCTGGAACTCTTCAAGGGCCTGGTCGCGGCTGATGTACTCGGCATCCGCCACACCTGGGATGTTCTTGATGTCGTCGCGCAACGCTTCGCCGTCTTTGGCGCTGGCGTCGATGTTCAGGTACAGCGAGATCTGCGCCGCGCGCTGCCAGGAACCGCCGAGGCGCTCCACATTATTGAGCAGCAGCGACAAACCCATCGGCAGGCTGAGGGCCACTGCCATCACCAGGCAGGTGAAAAAGCTGCCGATCGGCTGCTTGCCCAGGCGGCGCAGGCTGTCGACCAGGCTGGCGCGATGGCTTTCGACCCAGGCGCGCAGCAGGGTGCTGAAGTCCGGGCCGTCATCGTCGTGATCGTGTTTTTTCTTCGGCGGCTGCGGATCGGCCGGTTTCGGCGCCACGCGCTCGGAGACTTTAGGGCTGCGGGTCGCACTCATACGCCAGCCTCCCCGTCACCGATCAAGCGGCCGCGTTGCAAAGTGAGCATGCGATGGCGCATACGCGCGATCAGCGCCAGGTCGTGACTGGCGATCAGCACGCTGGTGCCCAGGCGGTTGATGTCTTCGAACACGCCCATGATCTCGGCCGCCAGGCGCGGGTCGAGGTTACCGGTAGGTTCGTCCGCCAGCAGCAGGGCCGGGCGATGGACGATGGCGCGGGCGATGCCGACGCGCTGTTGCTGGCCGGTGGACAGGTCGCCGGGATAGAGGTCGGTCTTGTCCGACAGCGCCACACGCTCCAGGGCCGAATCCACGCGCTTGACGATCTCGGCCTTGGACAGTCCGAGGATCTGCAACGGCAACGCCACGTTATTGAACACAGTGCGGTCGAACAGCAACTGGTGGTTCTGGAACACTACGCCGATCTGGCGGCGCAGGAACGGAATCTGCGCATTGCTAATGGTGGCCAGGTCCTGGCCCGCCAGCAACAACTTGCCGGTAGTCGGGCGTTCCATGGCCAGCAGCAGGCGCAACAGGGTACTTTTGCCGGCACCGGAGTGCCCGGTTACAAACAGAAACTCGCCGCGACGCACTCGAAAGCTCAGCTCATGCAAGCCCACATGCCCGTTGGCATAGCGTTTACCGACCTGCTCGAATCGAATCATGAACGCTCCCGCTCGGCAAACAGTGCCTGTACAAAGGGTTCGGCTTCAAAGGTGCGCAGGTCGTCGATGCCTTCACCGACGCCGATATAACGAATCGGCAACCCGAACTGTTTGGCCAGGGCGAAGATCACGCCGCCCTTGGCCGTGCCGTCGAGCTTAGTCAATGCCAGGCCGGTCAGTTGCACCGTCTGGTTGAATTGTTTGGCCTGGCTGATGGCGTTCTGGCCCGTGCCCGCGTCAAGCACCAACAGAACCTCGTGCGGCGCGTCTGCATCGAGCTTGCCGATCACGCGACGGACTTTCTTCAGCTCTTCCATCAGGTTGTCTTTGGTGTGCAGGCGACCGGCGGTATCAGCGATCAACACGTCGATGTTGCGGGCCTTGGCGGCTTGCACGGCGTCGAAGATCACCGAAGCGGAATCCGCGCCAGTGTGCTGGGCGATCACCGGGATCTTGTTGCGCTCGCCCCACACCTGCAACTGCTCAACCGCTGCGGCGCGGAAGGTGTCACCGGCGGCCAGCATGACTTTCTTGCCTTCGGATTGCAGCTTCTTGGCCAGCTTGCCAATAGTGGTGGTCTTGCCAGCGCCGTTGACGCCCACTACTAGGATCACGAACGGTTTGTTCGGGGTGATCACCAGCGGTGCCTCAACAGGCTTGAGCATGGCGGCCAGTTCGGCCTGCAGGGATTTGTACAGCGCATCGGCGTCCGTCAGCTGCTTGCGCGCGACCTTCTGGGTGAGGCTCTGGATGATCACAGCGGTGGCTTCGACGCCCACGTCGGCGGTGAGCAGACGGGTTTCGATGTCTTCCAACAGTTCGTCATCAATGACCTTTTTGCCGAGGAACAGGCTGGCCATGCCTTCGCCGATGCTGGCGCTGGTCTTGCTCAGGCCTTGCTTGAGACGGGCAAAGAAGCCGGTCTTGCTGGTTTCGACGGCAGCTGCCACGGGCTCTGGCTCGATCACCGCGGGCGCAGCGACCTCGACCACAGCCGGAATCGGCGGAGTCACGTGCTCAGCCTGCACATTTTCGACCAGGGCCACGGGCTCTTCGGCCACCGGCAGTTCCGGCCACGGCTTGTGCTCTGGCTCTGGCTCCGGCTCCGGCTCAGCTTCGACCACCGGCTGCAACACCGGCTCGGCCATCGGCAACACCACCGGTTCCGGAGCTTGCGCGACCGGTTCGGCTTCTACTATAGGCTCAGGGATGGGTTCAGGTTGAACCGGCGGCTGTTCGTCGACGGTTTCCTGCGGCTTTTTGCGCAGCCATCCGAACAGGCCTTTTTTCTCGCCAGCCGCAGCTGGGGTCTTCTTGTCGTCGTTGGAACCAAACATGGAGACGGCTATCTCAAGGTAGCGACGCGCCAGTAGGCGCGTCGGTAAATAAAATTCGATGCGTAACAGACTGTTTTTTAGCCAGCTCGTTCATGCGCAACATTTTGAAGGCCAAAATAGGGCCTCAACAAGACAGCCGCAGTGGCCGTCACTCAGTCGGATCAGTATCCTAGCACCTCCTCGCCCGCCGACGCTAAGACCAAGCGGGCAGCCCAACAGGTTTAAAAACGAATGAATGCTCTAGCCCGCCGCGCCGCAGGCCTGCTGTTCAGCACAGTTTGTCTGCCTCTTTCAGCCTTGGCTGCCGACCCACAACCCACCCATGAATTCACCCTGGATAACGGCCTGAAGGTGGTCGTACGCGAAGATCATCGCGCGCCTGTGGTGGTTTCCCAGGTCTGGTACAAGGTCGGTTCGAGCTACGAAACCCCGGGCCAGACCGGTTTGTCCCACGCCCTGGAACACATGATGTTCAAGGGCAGCGCCAAAGTCGGCCCCGGCGAAGCCTCGCTGATCCTGCGCGACCTGGGCGCCGAAGAGAACGCCTTCACCAGCGACGATTACACCGCCTACTACCAAGTACTGGCCCGTGATCGCCTGGGCGTCGCCTTCGAGCTGGAAGCCGACCGCATGGCCAGCCTGCGCCTGCCGGCCGACGAGTTCAGCCGCGAAATCGAGGTCATCAAAGAGGAGCGCCGCCTGCGCACCGACGATAACCCGATGTCCAAGGCCTACGAGCGCTTCAAGGCCATGGCCTTCCCGGCCAGCGGCTACCACACGCCGACCATCGGCTGGATGGCCGACCTGGACCGCATGAAGGTCGAAGAGCTGCGCCACTGGTACCAATCCTGGTACGTGCCGAACAATGCCACCTTGGTGGTGGTCGGCGACGTCACCCCGGACGAAGTGAAAAACCTGGCCCAGCGCTACTTTGGCCCGATTCCCAAGCGTGACGTGCCACCGGCCAAGATCCCGATGGAATTGGCCGAGCCCGGCGAGCGCCTGCTGACCATGAAGGTGCAGACCCAGCTGCCGAGCGTGATCCTGGGCTTCAACGTGCCCGGCCTGGCCACCGCCGAAGACAAACGTTCAGTGCAGGCGCTGCGCTTGATCTCGGCGTTGCTGGACGGCGGCTACAGTGCACGGATCTCCGAACAGTTGGAGCGCGGTGAAGAGCTGGTCTCTGCCGCCTCCACCAACTACGACGCCTACACCCGTGGCGACACCCTGTTCATGCTGACTGCCACCCCCAACCAGCAGAAGAAAAAGACCGTCGCCCAAGCTGAAGCCGGCCTGTGGCGCCTGCTGGAAGAGCTGAAGGCCAAGCCGCCGACCGCCGAAGAACTGGAACGCATCCGCGCCCAGGTGATTGCTGGCCTGGTCTACCAGCGTGATTCCATCACCAGCCAGGCCACGGCCATTGGCTCCCTGGAGACCGTTGGCCTGTCCTGGAAACTGATGGACACCGAGCTTGCCGACCTGCAAAGCGTGACCCCGGACGATATCCAGAAAGCCGCGCGCACCTATTTCACCCGCGAACGTCTCAGCGTCGCCCATGTCTTGCCTCTGGAGACCGCTCATGAGTGATCGCAAAAGCAGCCGCCTGATTTTCCCCGGCCTGATCGTTGTCACCCTGATCGCCGCCAGCGCCGTGTATTTCCTGCGCCCGAGCGACTCTGTCGCCAGCCCGGCGCTGGAAAAAGCCCAGTCGAGCAACAAACTGCAATCCCTGGCAGAGCTGGACGACAAGGCACCGACCAACCGCAAGCTCGACGTACAAACCTGGACCACCGCCGAAGGCGCCAAGGTGCTGTTCGTCGAAGCCCATGAACTGCCGATGTTCGACGTGCGCATCCTGTTCGCCGCCGGCAGCAGCCAGGACGGCAACGTGCCGGGCCTGGCGCTGATGACCAACGCCATGCTCAACGAAGGTGTGCCGGGCAAGGATGTGAGCCAGATCGCCCGTGACTTCGAAGGCCTGGGCGCAGACTTTGGCAATGGCGCTTATCGCGACATGGCGCTGGTATCCCTGCGCAGCCTCAGCGACAGCGATAAACGTGACGCCGCCCTGAGCCTGTTTGATCAGGTGATCGGCAAGCCAACCTTCCCCGCCGACTCCTTGGCGCGGATCAAGAACCAGATCCTCGCCGGCTTCGAGTACCAGAAGCAGAACCCCGGCAAGCTGGCGAGCCTTGAGTTGTTCAAGCGCCTGTACGGCGATCACCCTTACGCACACCCGAGCGAAGGCACGCCAGAGAGCGTTCCGAAGATTACCCTGGCGCAGTTGCAGGCATTCCACGCCAAAGGCTATGCGGCCGGCAACGCGGTGATCGCGGTGGTGGGTGACCTGACCCGCGCCGAGGCCGAAGCCATGACCGGCAAGATTTCCGCCTCGCTGCCTAAAGGCCCGGCCTTGCCGAAAATCGCCCAGCCGACCGAACCCAAGCCAGGCTTGAACCGCATCGAATTCCCGTCCAAGCAGACGCACCTGCTGTTCGCCCAACTGGGCATCGACCGTGCCGACCCGGACTATGCGGCTTTGTCCCTGGGTAACCAGATCCTTGGCGGCGGTGGTTTCGGCACCCGCCTGATGAGCGAAGTGCGTGAAAAACGCGGCCTGACCTACGGCGTGTACTCCGGCTTTTCACCGATGCAGGTGCGCGGCCCGTTCATGATCCAGCTGCAGACCCGCGCCGAAATGAGCGGCGGCACCCTGCGCCTGGTGGAAGACGTGGTGAAGGACTACCTCGACAACGGCCCGACGCAAAAAGAACTGGATGACGCCAAGCGTGAGCTGGCTGGCAGCTTCCCACTGTCCACCGCGAGCAACGCCGATATCGTCGGGCAGCTGGGTGCGATGGGTTTCTACAACCTGCCGCTGACCTATCTGGAAGATTTCATGAAACAATCCCAGGCCCTGACCGTAGAGCAGGTCAAGGCTGCCATGAACAAACACTTGAGCGCCGACAAGATGGTCATCGTGACCGCCGGCCCGACGATTGCGCAAAAGCCACTACCGCCCCCCACTGACAAACCCGCCGAGCAGCCGCTCGGGGTTCCGGAGCATTAATGGCCAGTTCATCTCGCCCGAAAAAACCTGTCCACAACGTGCATAACGGTGTGGGCCAGCTGCGCATCATTGGCGGCGAATGGCGCAGCCGCAAGCTGAGCTTCCCCGACGTGGTAGGCCTGCGCCCGACGCCGGACCGCGTGCGTGAAACCCTGTTCAACTGGCTCGCGCCGTACATCGCGGGCGCCAAGGTGCTGGACCCGTTTGCTGGCAGTGGCGCGTTGTTCCTGGAGTCGCTGTCCCGTGGCGCCGCCCAGGCTCAGGCGCTGGATGCGAGCAATATCGCAGTCTCCAGCCTCAAGGAACACCTGGGCACCCTGCGCTGCACCAATGGCCAGGTGCAAACCGCCGACGCGCTGCGCTATCTGGAAACCCAGCCGGCCAGCCCGTTCGACGTGGTATTCCTCGACCCGCCGTTCAACCAGAACCTGCTGCCGACCGTGTGCACGCTGCTGGAAGAACGTCAGTGGCTGGCGCCGGATGCATGGATCTACACTGAAAGCGAGACCGCGCCTTCGACCCTGGGCCTGCCGGCAAGCTGGCGCCTGCACCGGGAACAGAAGTCCGGACGGGTGTATTACGCGTTGTGGCATCGCAGCGTCGCTTGACCTCTGTTTATGCAGGCCAGGCTGACTGTGCTAATCGGGCTTGTTGTGGCGAGCGGGCTTGCCCCGCGTTGGGCTGCGCAGCGGCCCCAGTAAACACACTGCGCACTGTCAGTTAAACCTCACCGCCAGGATTCAGGGCCGCTTCGCGCCCCAACGCGGGCGGTGCGACGATTCGACAAGCCCGCTCGCCACAGAGATTTGCATGAACCTTTGCGCTAATACCTTCACCCCCGCCTTCGGCCTCGGCAACCCCCACCTGCAAACACTGTGGGGGCCGCTGTGGCGTCCCACCACCCACATCGACCGCCAACGCGAACGCCTGTGGCTGGAGGACGGCGACTTCCTCGACCTCGACTGGCATGGCCCCCACGACGCGCAGGCGCCGTTGGTGCTGGTGCTGCACGGCCTGACTGGCTCATCCAACTCGCCTTACGTGGCCGGCCTGCAAAAAGCCCTGGCTGCGCAAGGCTGGGCCAGCGCCGCGTTGAACTGGCGTGGCTGCTCGGGCGAACCGAACTTGTTGGCGCGCAGCTATCACTCGGGTGCCAGCGAAGACCTCGCGGCAGCGATTGCCCATCTGCGCACCAAGCGGCCGTTGGCGCCGCTGTATGCCGTGGGTTATTCGCTGGGCGGCAATGTGCTGCTCAAGCATCTGGGCGAAACCGGCGCGGCATCGGGGCTGCAAGGTGCGGCGGCGGTGTCGGTGCCGTTTCGCCTGGACCAATGTGCGGACCGCATCGGCCTGGGCTTTTCGCGGGTGTATCAGAAGCACTTCATGCGTGAAATGCTGGCGTATATCCGCGTCAAGCAGCATCGCTTTCTGCAGGACGGCCAGGCAGATGGGCTCAAAACCCTGGAAGCCTTGGGCTCACTGGAAAAGATGCGTACGTTCTGGGATTTCGACGGTCGGGTCACCGCACCGCTCCACGGGTTTCTGAGTGCCGAGGACTATTACCGCCGTGCGTCGAGCCGCTATTACCTGAGCGATATCCGCACGCCCACCTTGATCATCCAGGCCGCCGATGACCCGTTTGTGTTCGCCCATAGCCTGCCCGAGGCGAGTGAATTATCGGCGTGCACGGAGTTTGAGCTGCTGGCCAAGGGTGGGCATGTCGGCTTTGTCGATGGCACCCTCAAGCGCCCCGGTTATTACCTGGAGCGCCGTATTCCCGCCTGGTTGCTCAGTCGCCGGTAGCGATTGCCCGCGCTGGATCAGTAATCCACTCGCTCCACGACCCCGCATACAACTTGCCCAACGGGTAACCCGCCAGACTCAGGGCGAACAGGTTGTGGCACGCCGTCACGCCGGAACCGCAATACGCCACCAGTTCATCCGGCGAGCGACCTTGCAGTTGCGCGGCGAAGCGCTGCTTGAGCTGTTCAGCCGGCAGGAAGCGGCCGTCCGCGCCCAGGTTTTCGTTGAAGGCCGCACATTGCGCGCCTGGGATGTGCCCGGCGATCGGGTCAATCGGCTCCACTTCGCCACGAAAGCGTGGTTGAGCGCGGGCATCGATCAGCGTCAATCCCGGCTGGCCCAGGCGTTTTTGCAGGTGTTCGGCGTCCAGCAACAAGCGGTTGTCCGGCGTACCGGCGAACGTCCCAGGCTCAACCAGCGGCGCGTCCAGGCTCAGCGGGAAACCTGCGGCGTGCCAGACCTTGAGGCCGCCATCCAGGATAAACACGCCATCGCGCTTGCCCAGCCAGGCCAGCAGCCACCAAGCACGCGCGGCATAGGCGCCGGGGCCGTCGTCGTACAGCACGATTTCGGTATCTGCGCTGATGCCCCACGCCCGCAATTGTTGAATCAAGGTGTCCGCCGCTGGCAATGGGTGACGACCGGTGACGCCCTTGGTCACCGGGCCACTGAGGTGTCGCTCCAAGTCGGCGTATTGCGCGCCTTCGATATGCCCTTCGGCATAGCTGCAACGCCCGTAGTCCGGGTCTTCCAAGGCAAAACGGCAATCCAGGATCACCACCCCGCCGGCCTTCTGGCGCTCGGCCAGTTGCTGGGGGCTGATCAGTTGGGCAAGCGGCATGACGGACTCCTAGTGAACAGATTCGGGAAAGGTCCTACTTCACTTCTTCCAATGCCTGATTCAACGGCACGTAAAACTCTTTGAACAATGCATCCACGGCGTCTTTGGCTTGAGGGGTGACAAACCCGGCCTCCAGCACCAGCACCTGATACACCCCACGCTTGATCGCCTCGGCGCTCAAATGGGCAGAGTTTTCATTGGTGGTGCACAAGAAACGCACCCAGGAGGTGAGGATGATCCAGGCGTTGAGGGTCAGGGCTTCGGTTTGCACCGGGTCCATGTTGAGGATGCCGGCATCGACAAACCCTTGGTAAATAGCCCCGCCCTGGGTCAGGCAGCGCTGGGAAAAGCGCCGATAGCCGGTGGCCAATTCCGGGTCGCTTTCCAGCAGGTGTTCGAGGTCACGGTGCAGGAAACGGTAGCGCCACATGCCGGCCAACACGGCCTGCAGGTAAAAACGCTTGTCTTCGACGGTGACGGCACGGCCTTGGGGCGGGCGCAGGAAACTGTCCACCAGCGCTTCATATTCGCGAAACAGCACGGCGATGATCGCCTGCTTGTTGGGGAAGTGGTAGTACAGGTTGCCCGGCGAAATTTCCATATGGGCGGCGATGTGGTTGGTGCTCACACTGCGTTCGCCCTGCTGGTTAAAAAGCTCCAGGCTAGTTTGCACAATGCGCTCGCTGGTCTTTACTCGTGGTGCCATAGGGGATCAGCTTCTGTACACGTGATGGAGCATCTTACGGCCTAATCTTGCGAGGATAAATCCGCATCTGCGTAATGATATTTGACAATTTAGAGCAATGACTCTAAAAATCCAGGCAGACCTATAACAATCGGGAACGCCGCCATGTCTGCCAACGTTGCCTATCTGCAAGATTCCCAGGTGCTGGACCAGCTCCAAGAGCTGTTCGACACCCAGCGCCGTGCCTACGCCGCCAACCCGATGCCGCCGGCCGCACAACGCCAGCAATGGCTCAAGGCCCTGCGCGACCTGCTCAGCGACGAGCGCCAGGCGCTGATCAACGCTATCAGCCAGGACTTCAGCCACCGCAGTGCGGACGAAACCCTGTTCGCCGAACTGATGCCCAGCCTGCATGGCATCCATTACGCCAGCAAACACCTCAAGGGCTGGATGAAACCTTCCCGTCGCGCCGTAGGCATTGCCTTCCAGCCCGCGTCAGCCAAAGTCATCTATCAACCCCTGGGCGTGGTCGGCGTGATCGTGCCCTGGAACTACCCGTTGTACCTGGCCATCGGCCCGTTGGTCGGTGCACTGGCGGCGGGCAACCGGGTGATGCTCAAGCTCAGCGAGTCGACACCCGCTACCGGCGAGTTGCTCAAGTCGCTGCTGGCGAAGATCTTCCCCGAGGACCTGGTGTGCGTGGTGCTGGGTGAAGCCGAAGTCGGCATGGCGTTCTCCAAGCTGCCCTTCGACCACCTGCTGTTTACCGGCGCCACCAGCATTGGCAAGCATGTAATGCGTGCAGCCGCCGAACACCTCACGCCGGTGACCCTGGAATTGGGTGGCAAGTCGCCCGCCATCGTGTCCGCCGATGTACCGCTCAAGGACGCCGCCGAACGCATCGCCTTCGGCAAAGCGCTGAACGCGGGGCAAACCTGCGTAGCACCGGACTACGTGTTGGTGCCAGAAGATCGCGTCGAGGGTTTCGTCGAGGCCTACACCCAGGCCGTTCGCGGGTTCTATCCGACCCTGGTCGACAACCCGGACTACACGGCCATCATCAACGAACGACAACTGGCCCGGCTCAACGCCTACGTCAAGGACGCGACCGACAAAGGCGCCACCTTGATTCCGCTGTACGACCAAGGCCAGGCGCGGCGCATGGCCCACAGCCTGTTGTTGAATGTCAGCGATGACATGACCGTGATGCAGGACGAAATCTTCGGCCCGGTGCTGCCGATCGTGCCCTATCGCGGCATCGACCAGGCCTTCGCCTACATCAACCAACGACCTCGCCCACTGGCCCTGTATTACTTCGGCTACAACAAGGGCGAGCAGGATCGTGTGCTCCACGAAACCCATTCCGGCGGCGTCTGCCTGAACGACACCTTGCTGCATGTGGCCCAGGACGATATGCCGTTCGGCGGCATCGGCCCGTCGGGCATGGGCCATTACCACGGCCACGAAGGCTTCCTTACCTTCAGCAAAGCCAAAGGCGTGCTGGTGAAACAGCGCCTGAACGCGGCGAAGTTGATCTATCCGCCCTACGGCAAATCGATTCAGAAGTTGATCCAGAAGCTGTTCGTCCGCTGAAACCGCCACCCACGGGATAACAATAACAATGAACCCTAGCCTGACTGAAACACCCGCGCTGTCGCGGCGCGGCGTCCTGAAAATCGGCCTGTGCGCCAGCGCCTTCCTGGCCACCGCCGGGCTGGGCGCCAGCCTCAGCGGTTGCTCCAGCAGCACGCCGGCCAGCGGTTTCGTGATGTTGCGTAGCAGTGACCTGCCGTTCCTGCGCGCGGTGATCCCGGTGCTGCTGGAAGGTGTGGCCAGTGCCCAGGCCGTTGCCAGCGGCATTGAAGACACTCTCAAGAAACTCGACTTCAGCCTGCAACGCCTGTCGCCGGAGATGTTCAAGCTCACCCAGCAACTGTTCGACGTGTTGGGCATGGCCATCACCCGTGGCCCGCTGACCGGGATCTGGGGCAGCTGGGAAAACGCCAGCAGCGAGCAGATCCGCAACTTCCTGCACCGCTGGGAAAACAGCTACCTCAACCTGCTGCGCATGGGCCAGGGCTCGCTGCTTAAGCTGGTGATCATGGCCTGGTACTTCCAGCCGGCGTCCTGGGCCCATTGCGGTTACCCCGGCCCGCCGAAAATTTGAATCGCCTCCCCCCACAATAAAAACTAGAGACGACCCTGATGCCCGTACCCGATCCCTTCCGCGACGGCATGGCCCGTGGCTGGAAAACCCACAATGGCGCCGCCCTCGACAACGACCTGACGCTGGAAGCCGATGTGGCGATCATCGGCAGCGGCGCCGGTGGCGGCACCACCGCCGAAATCCTCAGCGCCGCCGGCTACAAGGTGCTGCTGATCGAAGAGGGTCCGCTCAAGACCAGCAGCGATTTCAAGTTGCTGGAAGACGAGGCCTACACCAGCCTGTATCAGGAGGGCATCGGCCGCATGAGCAAGGATGGCGCGATCACCATCCTTCAGGGCCGTGCAGTGGGCGGCACGACGCTGATCAACTGGACGTCGAGCTTCCGTACCCCGGACGCCACCCTGAGCCACTGGGCCAGCGAATATGCGGTGAAGGGACATAGCAGCGCCGAAATGGCACCGTGGTTTGAAAAAATGGAGCAGCGCCTGGGCATCGCGCCCTGGGCCCTGCCGCCTAATCCCAACAACGATGTGATCCGCAAAGGCTGCGAGAGGCTCGGCTACAGCTGGCACGTGATCCCGCGCAATGTGCGCGGCTGCTTCAACCTGGGGTATTGCGGCATGGGCTGCCCGGTGAATGCCAAGCAGTCGATGTTGGTAACCACGATTCCGTCCACCCTGGAAAAGGGCGGCGAACTGCTCTACCTGGCCCGCGCCGAACGCCTGATCTACAGCGGCGACACGATCAGCAGCCTGGAATGCGTGGCCATGGATAACCTGTGCGTGACGCCGACTGGCCGCAAAATCACCGTGAAAGCCAAGCACTATGTGCTCTCCGGCGGCGGCATCAACAGCCCGGCGTTGTTGATGCGCTCGGATGCGCCCGACCCGCACAAGCGCCTCGGCAAACGCACCTTCCTGCACCTGGTGAATTTCTCCGCTGGGTTGTTCGACGAGGTGATCAACCCGTTCTACGGCGCGCCGCAGTCAATCTATTCCGACCATTTCCAGTGGCAGGATGGCACCACTGGCAAAATGTCTTACAAGCTGGAGGCACCGCCCTTACATCCTGCACTGGCCAGTACGTTGCTTGGTGGCTATGGCCCCCAGAACGCCCTGGACATGAGCCAATTGCCCAATACCCACGCGATGCTGGCGCTGCTGCGCGATGGTTTCCACCCCGACAGCCCCGGCGGCAGCGTGGAACTGCGCGGCGACGGCACGCCGGTGCTCGACTACCAGGTCTCGGATTACGCCTGGGACGGCTTGCGCCGTGCGTTCCACAGCATGGCCGAGATCCAGTTCGCCGCGGGCGCCAAGTCGGTCAAGCCGCTGCATCACGATGCGCGCTACGTAAAAACCGTGGGCGAAGCCCGCACGCTGATTGAAGGCCTCAACCTGGAACTGCACCGCACCTGCCTGGGCAGTGCCCATGTGATGGGCGGTTGTGCCATGGGTGAAGACCCGAAAAACGCAGTGGCCGACAGCCTTGGTCGCCACCACCAACTGCGCAACCTGTCGATCCACGATGGGTCTTTATTCCCCACCAGCATTGGGGCCAATCCACAATTATCGGTGTACGGTTTGACCGCCCAACTGGCGACAGCATTGGCCGAACGTCTGAAAACAGCGTGAAAAAACACGGTATTCGTGCTGTCTATAGTGCTTTCTTCTGCACAAGTTGACTTGGCCGACCGGGATGGCTGCGATACCATCCGGTTCCCCAACGGACTCCGCCAGGACGACGCGATGAACCGAGTGTTGTACCCAGGAACCTTCGACCCGATTACCAAAGGCCATGGCGATCTGGTCGAACGTGCCTCACGCTTGTTCGACCATGTGATCATCGCGGTCGCAGCCAGCCCCAAGAAAAACCCGCTGTTTCCCTTGGAACAGCGCGTGGAACTGGCGCGTGAGGTCACCAAGCACCTGCCCAACGTGGAAGTGGTAGGCTTTTCGACGCTGCTGGCGCATTTCGCCAAAGAGCAGAACGCCAATGTGTTCCTGCGCGGCCTGCGTGCGGTGTCGGACTTCGAATACGAATTCCAGCTGGCCAACATGAACCGTCAGTTGGCGCCGGACGTGGAAAGCCTGTTCCTCACGCCGTCGGAACGTTATTCGTTCATTTCCTCGACGTTGGTCCGTGAAATCGCCGCTTTGGGCGGGGATATCACCAAGTTCGTGCACCCGGCTGTAGCAGATGCGCTAACGCTGCGCTTCAAGAAGTAACACCGTTCAATCGGCGCCTGCTCGCACTGCGGGCGCCAATGCGGCACAATTGCGCGCATTAGTTTTCAGATGCCTTGGCTGACGGCCCTGGCAGGAGTTTCCATGTCCCTGATCATCACCGACGATTGCATCAACTGCGACGTCTGCGAACCCGAGTGCCCGAACGCTGCGATTTCCCAGGGCGAAGAGATCTACGTGATCGACCCCAACCTGTGCACCCAGTGTGTCGGCCACTACGACGAGCCTCAGTGCCAGCAAGTGTGCCCGGTGGATTGCATCCCGCTGGATGAAGCCCATCCGGAGACGGAAGAACAGTTGATGGCCAAGTACCGGTTGATTACCGGTAAAGCCTAAGACTGGCACTTGGGGCAAAACACGCTCGCGCGTTGCCCCAGCACCACATTGCGCAACTCGCTCCCGCAGACCTTGCACGCCTCGCCTCCCCGGCCATAGACAAACAGTTCCTGCTGGAAATACCCCGGCTGCCCGTCGCCGCCGATAAAGTCGCGCAGCGTGGTGCCGCCGCGCTCGATGGCAGCCGCCAGCACGCGCTTGATCTCGATTGCCAGCTTCAAGTAACGCGCCCGCGAAATGCCGCCCGCCTCACGACGCGGGTCGATCCCCGCCGCAAACAGCGCTTCGGTCGCGTAGATATTGCCCACGCCCACCACCACCGCGTTGTCCATGATGAACGGCTTCACCGCCATCGAACGGCCACGGGACAATTGGAACAACCGCTCGCCATCAAACAGATCCGTCAACGGCTCCGGCCCCAGGCGGATCAGCAGCTCGTGGTTGTGCGGGTCCTGGCTCCAGAGCATCGCGCCGAAACGCCGAGGGTCGGTGTAACGCAGCGCCAGCCCCGACTCCAACTCGATGTCCACATGCTCATGCTTGGCCGCCGGCATGCCGACTTCCACCAGGCGCAGGTTGCCTGACATGCCCAAGTGGCTGATCAAAGTGCCCACTTCGGCATTGATCAGCAGGTACTTGGCCCGCCGCTCCACCAGCACGATGCGCTGCCCGGACAGGCGCACATCGAGGTCTTCCGGGATCGGCCAGCGCAGGCGCCGTTCACGCACGACTACGCGGCTGACCCGCTGGCCTTCCAGGTGTGGCGCGATGCCGCGTCGGGTGGTTTCGACTTCGGGTAACTCGGGCATGTGTACCTCTTGAAGAAAGGGTCAGTGGGCGCCCAGCTCGCGGATCGACAACTTCATGCTTTCGAAGTCGTAGTCCGACAGGCCCACGTAGTCCAGCACCAGATGGCCGATGGCATTCCACTCATGGTCCACCGCCTGGTTGCCCAGCACGCGATAGGACGAGCAGATGTGCTCGGCCATCTTCAGGATCGCCAGCAGGTTTTTCAGCTGTGAATTGCGCGACGACTCATCGCTGAACACCGCCAAGGCGTTGTGGTGGTTGGCGATGGCGTCGGTCACGTGCTCCGGCAAGCGCCAGGACTTGGCGGTGTAGTAACCGACCACGGCGTGGTTGGTGTTGAACGCGTTGTTCTCGGTGTCGACCACGCGGCAGTCGGGGCCGGCATTGGCATACGCTTGCTCCAGTACCGACATGTAGTTGGGGAAACGCTTGAGCATCAGCGGCACGCCGCAATCGTGGAACAGGCCCAGGGCATAAGCCTCGTCCACCGCCTGGGCGCCGGTGCGCTTGGCCAGGGTCAGGCAGGTCATCGCCACATCCTGGGCGGTATCCCAGAAGCGGTTGAGGGTGACGATGGTGTCGTCGCTCATTTCGCCCTTGATCGACAGCGCGTTGATCAGGTTGATGATCGAACGGCTGCCCAGCAGGTTCACCGCGCGCTGGATCGAGGCGATCTTGTTGCTCAGGCCGAAATACGACGAGTTGACGATCTTCAGCAACGCGCCGGATAAGCCTGGGTCCTGGGCGATCAGCCGGGCGATCACTTCCAGGTCCGGATCGGGCATGTACTGCTCCATCTGCAAATCCACCATGATTTGCGGTTGGGGCGGCACGCTGATGCCTTGCAGGGCCTGTTGAATCTGTTCGGCGGAAAGCTCTTGGGACATAAGTACACACTCTGGGCTAGGCGAGGATTCTAACCCTTATCCGCCGTATGCCGACACCTTCCCGCACATCCGGCTACCCGGCCATTTCCTACACAACAGGGTATACTCCCGCTCTTTTTTCCGGAGCGACGTCATGTCCCTGCCAAGCCTGCGTCTCAAAGCCAACGCCGATCGTCGTTTGCGCAACGGCCACCTGTGGGTCTACAGCAACGAAATCGACGTGGCCGCCACCCCACTCCACGGCTTCCAGGCAGGCGACCAGGCTATCCTGGAAGCGGCCGGCGGCAAGACCCTGGGCATCGTGGCCATGAGCCCGAACAACCTGATCTGCGCCCGCCTGCTGTCGCGCGACATCAAGCTGCCGTTGGACAAGTCGCTGCTGGTGCACCGCCTGAACGTCGCCCTGTCCCTGCGTGATCGCCTGTTCGACAAGCCGTTCTACCGCCTGGTCTACGGCGATTCCGACCTGTTGCCAGGCCTGGTGGTCGACCGTTTCGGCGACATCCTCGTGGTACAGATCGCTTCGGCGACCATGGAAGCCCATAAAGAAGACGTGATCGCCGCGCTGACCCAAGTGCTCAAGCCGAGCGGCATTCTGTTCAAGAACGACTCCGCCGCGCGCGACGCAGAAGGGCTCAACCGCTACGTCGAAACCGTGTTCGGCCTGGTGCCGGAGTGGGTTGCGCTGGAAGAAAACGGTGTGAAATTCGAAGCCCCGGTGATCCAGGGCCAGAAGACCGGCTGGTTCTACGACCACCGCATGAACCGCGCACGCCTGGCCCCGTATGCCAAAGGCAAGCGCGTACTCGACCTGTACAGCTACATCGGCGGCTGGGGCGTGCAAGCTGCGGCCTTCGGCGCCAGTGAAGTGTTCTGCGTCGACGCCTCCGCCTTCGCCCTCGACGGCGTGGAGCGCAACGCCGCGCTGAACGGCTTTGCCGAGAAGATGACCTGCATCGAAGGCGACGTGTTCGAAGCCTTGAAAGAACTGAAAGCCAGCGAAGAGCGCTTCGACGTGATCGTTGCCGACCCACCGGCCTTCATCAAGCGCAAAAAAGACATGAAGAACGGCGAAGGCGCCTACCGCCGCCTGAACGAGCAAGCCATGCGCCTGCTCAGCAAGGACGGCATCCTGGTCAGCGCATCGTGCTCCATGCACTTGCCGGAAGACAGCCTGCAAAACATCCTGCTGACCAGCGCCCGTCACCTCGACCGCAATATCCAGATGCTGGAGCGCGGTGGCCAGGGTCCCGATCATCCGGTTCACCCCGCGATCGACGAGACGCGTTACATCAAGAGCATTACGTGCCGGTTGCTGCCGAATAGCTGATGCCGTTGGCCTGTAGGCGCTTTAGGGCTCCTACAGGCTTTTATGAAAGTTCGTACCGCTCCAGTCTTTGACTTTCCCTTACATAAACTTGATCCTCGACCGCCTCACGGAATCGAGGCCCGCCCATGTCGACGGCAATCACGCACGCTGAAAAACCCTTCATTGTTTTCTGGCTGATGACCATGACCCTGCTGGGCGTCTTCCCGCTTGACGTCGTGCTGCCTTCCTTTCCCGCCCTGGCGGAACACTTCTCCACCTCGACCACCCAGATCGCCCGCTCAGTCAGCCTGTTCGCCATTGGCTTTTCCTGCTCCATGCTGTTGATCGGCCCGCTGTCCGACCGGATCGGCCGCAAGAAGCTGCTATTGACCAGCATGGCCGTTGCTATCATTGGCGCGGCCGGGTGCCTGGCGGCCAGCAACACACCGCAATTTCTGTTCTTCCGTGTTATCCAGGCCATGGGCTGCGGCGGTTTCATATTGTCCCAAGCACTGGTGCAAGACCTGTTCTTCGGCAGAGAACAGGAGCGGTTGCGGATCGCAATGGTCACGGCCGGAGGCATCTTCATATCGATTTCCCCGCTGCTGGGCGCGTGGCTGCAACTGCACTGGGGATGGCAAGCCAGCTTCTATGTGTTTATCGCGCTGTGTGCCGCAACCTTGATCATGGCGCATCGGCTGCTCCACGGCGGCTTGCCTCAAGCAGCACCGAGCCACCAGAGCCTGCTCAAGGCCTACGCCAAGGTCTTCGCCAACCGCCACTTCGCCAGCTATGCCACGATCTCGGCCATTACGTTTGCCTGCCATTTCTCGTTCATCGTGGTGTCACCGCTGATTTTCATGGACCAATTGCAGCTGTCGCCCCATGAGTACTCCCTGACCTTGCTCCTCTACGGCGCCGCTTACGTAATGGGCGGAATCTGTGCAGGTTTCCTGCACAAACGGCTACCGGCTGCGGCCCAGATGGCCATCGGGCTGGTGCTGATCGCAATCTCTGGCGGGGTCATGTTGTTCCTGGCCTATCAGTTCGGCTTATCAATACCGACCGTGCTGGTGCCCATGCTGCTCTGCACGGCGGGCACCACCATCACCCGGCCCATCTCTAACTCTAAGGCCATGAGCTTGTTTCCAGACAATGCAGGTACGGCGGCATCAGCCGTTGCAGCGGTGCTGTTCATTGCCGGTGGCCTTATCAGTGCCTTCATCAGCACCTTTACCCACCACCTGAGCACTGCGCTGGGTCTGTGCTTTCTGATCCTGAGCATCGTCGCCCTGGTCTTGAACGCATGGGCGCGGCGCCACCCGCACGTCCCGTAGCCGCTATCTTCACGGTTTCGGCCATTCCCTCCAGCCGCCAGCGGTGTAGAATCGGCCTTATTCATCGCCAGTCATCCCCCGGCGGGTTTATGAGCTCGAGGCCCAAGCAAGCGGCGATCCCGCGACGCGAGTGGCAACTTCCGGACACACGGCCATTTTTCGGGTGTTCCTGACGTCAATTAGAAGCTCACTCCCCTTTGATACCGATTAGCCGCCCGGAGTGCTCCAATGCCTGATTACCGCTCGAAAACATCCACCCACGGCCGCAACATGGCCGGCGCGCGCGCACTGTGGCGTGCCACGGGGATGAAAGATGACGACTTCAAGAAGCCGATCATCGCGATTGCCAACTCGTTCACCCAATTCGTACCGGGCCACGTCCACCTCAAGGACCTGGGCCAACTGGTCGCCCGCGAGATCGAACGCGCCGGCGGTGTCGCCAAGGAATTCAACACCATCGCCGTGGATGACGGCATCGCCATGGGCCATGACGGCATGCTGTATTCCCTGCCGAGCCGCGAGATCATCGCCGACTCCGTGGAATACATGGTCAACGCCCACTGCGCCGACGCCATCGTCTGCATCTCCAACTGCGACAAGATCACGCCTGGCATGCTGATGGCGTCCCTGCGCCTGAACATCCCGGTGATCTTCGTGTCCGGCGGCCCGATGGAAGCCGGCAAGACCAAGCTCGCCTCCCACGGCCTGGACCTGGTCGACGCCATGGTCATCGCCGCCGATTCCAGCGCTTCTGACGAGAAGGTCGCGGAATACGAGCGCAGCGCCTGCCCAACCTGTGGTTCGTGCTCCGGCATGTTCACCGCCAACTCGATGAACTGCCTGGTGGAAGCCCTGGGCCTGGCCTTGCCGGGCAACGGTTCCACCCTCGCCACCCACAGCGACCGTGAACAACTGTTCCTGCAGGCCGGCCGTACCATCGTCGAGCTGTGCAAGCGCTACTACCACGACAACGATGAGTCGGTGTTGCCGCGCAACATCGCCAACTTCAAGGCGTTCGAAAACGCCATGACCCTGGACATCGCCATGGGCGGTTCCACCAACACCATCCTGCACTTGCTGGCCGCGGCCCAGGAAGCCGAGATCGATTTCGACCTACGCGACATCGACCGTCTGTCCCGCCACGTGCCGCAGCTGTGCAAAGTCGCGCCGAACATCCAGAAGTACCACATGGAAGACGTGCACCGCGCCGGCGGGATCTTCTCGATCCTCGGCTCGCTGGCCCGTGGCGGCCTGCTGCACACCGACCTGCCGACCGTGCACAGCAAATCCATCGCCGAAGGCATCGCCAAGTGGGACATCACCCAGACGGACGACGAAGCCGTGCACACCTTCTTCAAGGCAGGCCCGGCCGGTATCCCGACGCAAACCGCGTTCAGCCAGTCGACCCGTTGGGACACCCTGGACGACGACCGTGAAAACGGCTGCATCCGCAGTGTCGAGCACGCCTACTCCCAAGAAGGCGGCCTGGCCGTGCTGTACGGCAACATCGCCCTCGACGGCTGCGTGGTGAAAACCGCCGGTGTGGATGAGTCCATCCACGTCTTCGAAGGTCGCGCCAAGATCTACGAAAGCCAGGACAGCTCGGTTCGCGGCATCCTCGCCGACGAAGTGAAAGAAGGCGACATCGTGATCATCCGCTACGAAGGCCCGAAAGGCGGCCCAGGTATGCAGGAGATGCTGTACCCGACGTCCTACCTGAAATCCAAAGGCCTGGGCAAAGCCTGTGCCTTGCTGACCGACGGCCGTTTCTCCGGCGGCACCTCGGGCCTGTCCATCGGCCACGCTTCGCCAGAAGCCGCTGCCGGCGGCGCGATTGGCCTGGTGCAGGATGGCGACAAGGTGCTGATCGACATTCCGAACCGTTCGATCAACCTGTTGATCAGCGATGAAGAACTGGCGGCACGCCGGGTCGAGCAGGACAAGAAAGGCTGGAAGCCAGTGGAGAAGCGTCCGCGCAAAGTGACGACCGCGTTGAAGGCTTATGCCCTGCTGGCCACCAGTGCCGACAAGGGTGCTGTGCGCAACAAGGCGATGCTTGACGGTCTGTAAGCTGCGCTCATAAAAATGCCCCGCCAAGTGCGGGGCATTTTTTTGCCTGGCGTTCTGACGCTGTAGTTTTTCATACGCCAGCCGATAACAGGCGCAACTATTTCTCAAGGAACTTACCCGCATGGATGCCCGCTCTACCGCTCTACACCCGGCTGCATGGGCGCTTTCCCTATTGGCGTTGGCCGGTTGCAGCTCGCTGCAAAAGCCTCAGGTGGACCCAGGCCTGGCACTCTTCAACGAAGCCATGACACTGCCGGCGCTCGACTACACCATCCTGCGCAACGGCGACAGAGTCGCGTACTCCGTCGATTTGCAGCAAAACCCGATCTCTGTGCAGTTCGACGCCTATTGCACACAAGGCCCTGGAAGGATGTTCTACCCCACGCGCTCGGGCCTGCGGGCATTTACTCCCTCACCGGCAACAGGCGTCGACCTGCCGACGGTACAGGCCCACCAACTGCAGCAAAGCGCTCAATTGCAGAGCGTATGCAAGGCACGCCCCGTCCCCGACTGGCGGGTGCTGCAAGCCTCTGTCGATCAGAGTTGGCTGCTGATCGACCGTAACAGCGTGCAGCGCCAAGGCAGTCAGATATCCGTCTGGGCCGCCCAGGATTACCTGCACTATCAGGTCGCCAAGAATGCATCGTTGTTCACTCAACGGCAGGAGCGGCTGAGGCTGGATTGCACACAACGCACCATTACGTTGATGAGCCAGTTCAACCTTGATGAAACGCGCCAGATGATCAACGGCGAAATCCGTCGACAATTCAAGCCGCAAGCCTTGGATCAAGCTTCCGGCGAACATGCCCAGCTCTTCAAGGCTCTATGCCAGGCGCCGGTGGAGCTGGCCCATTTACCCGCTTTCAAGGCGCGCCAGCCATTGCCACCCGTTGCCAGCGCAACCAATGCCAACCCGGCCGTGCTGGCGGCCATCCGAGCGCTCGGCCTGCCTGCGCCAACCCGCACCCTGAGCGAGCTGGCGTATGACTATGACGCCGTGCTCTTCAACAACACCCGAGTGGGCGACCAGACCAAACAGGCATTTATCAGTGTCGACAACGCATCCGGCCAGACGCTGGTACAAACGCGCGACTCGGCACTCGGTTTTAACCAGGAGCTGACCTTCCAAGGCCTGTTTGATCTGGACAGCCAAGGTCTCGACCGCAAAACCGGCAGTGACAAGGTGAAGACCCGTCTCTTGGTTGGCCTGAGCTTTCAAGGCGATTGGCGTAACTTGCCCCTCGCCAGTGAGGTGAGCTACACCCAGACATGGTCAAAATCCATCAACCCCGATGGCAGTCCTTCGCCAGAGACCAGTGAACCAAGAACCGTGACCTGCAAGGTCGCTCGGGAAATCCCGGCTGCCAACCTGACCCCGGACCTGAAGGGGCAAGCCAAGGTACTCGACTGCGTTCAGATGAAAGGTTGGACTTATCAGGCAGCCTACCTGAGCGACTATGGGCTGTTCATCAAATTGCGTGAGAACGCGTTGGTTGCGCAATGGAACTGGCATCTGAAATCAATCAAGTGAGCCCTGTATAGGAGCCGGGTTCTAGAACTGCGGCTTGTACGTCACACTGAACATCATGTTTCGCGGGTCGCCGAAGTAGTTGTTGCCCACCAACTGGCTGTAGGACGGGATGTAGTAACGCTTGTCCAAGAGGTTGTTGAAGTTCACCGCCAGGGTGACTTCATCACTGGCGTCGTAGGCGACTCGGGAATTGAAAATCGCAAAGCCGGCCTGGCCAAAGTTACGGTCAAAGCTGGTGGTCGCCGTTTGTGCATTAACCCCTGCACCCAGGCTGACGCGGCTTAAGTCCCCCGGCAGTTTGTAATCGCCCCAAATCCGCAGCATGTGCTTGGGCACCGCCGTACTGAAGACCTTGCCTTTGAGTTCGGTGTCTTTCAAAAACACCGTTGTGTTGTAGGTATAACTGCTGCTGACCTGCAAACCTGGCGCCAATTGGCCGCTGACCTCCGCCTCAAGCCCTTGGCTGCGCACCTTGCCCGAGGCGGTGGAGCAGTACCAGCCACTGCAGGCGTTTGGGCCATCAATATCGGTGCTGAAGTCGGTAACGGCACGGTTTTCGTGGATATAGCGGAACATCGCAAGGGATGTATTGAGGCGTCCATCCATCAACTCACCCTTGATACCCACCTCGTAGTTGCGTCCCTCGATGGGCGGCAATCCCGTCTTTTGCTGGGTCAGTTGGGTCTGCGGGATAAACACCTCGGCGTAGCTGCCATACACCGACCATTGGTCGTCCAGCGCATACACCAAGCCCGCAAAGGGAGTGACCTTGCCATTGCTCTTGACCGAGTTTTTCTCACCGCCCTCTTCGTACTGACGGGCGTAGTAGTTGTCCTGATCGAAGGCAAAGTCATACCAACTGGTGCGGGCGCCGAGGATCAAGGTCAGGGGCTCCGTCAGGTTGACCCGCCAGGTGCCGTAAAGTCCTTTTTGAGTGATGTCGTAGGTACTCAAGGCCAGGTTGGCGCGGTCGGCAATGCTGTTATAAGTCGGCTGAGGGCGGTGATGGTCGATGGCACCGATGTCCGCTCCTGGCGTGAATGCACGGGCATAACCATCATCAGTGTTGTACTTGGAATAGTTGGCGCCCACTACCAGGCTCTGCTTGAACGACAGGGCTTCAAAGTCGCCGCTGACGTAGGCATCGATACCACGGTTCTTGCCGTAGAAGTCCGTGGAATAGTCGGCGTACCTGCCGCTTTGGGTACTTCCCACCGGCACCGCACCGACAATGAATTGGTATGTCGCCTCGTTGGATTCATTCATTGCCAGCGCCGAGGCCTTGAACTTCCACTGATCGTTAAAGCGATGCTCAAGGTCCAGATACACCGCCGTCTGATCATTGAACGAACGGTTCCAGCTCGCACCGGTATAGGTCGAACGCGATACATCCAGCGCGCTCCCATCGGTGTGACGCGGCAAGGCAATCAAGTACGGCCGCCCATGGCTCTTCTTGTTGCTGAATCCGACGCCCAGGGTCGTGTCATCGTCCAAGTCAAAGTCCAGCGCGCCGTAGACGGTCTGTTCCCAGTTCCACACGTAGTCGGTGAAGGAGTGGCCTTTCTCATAGTTGACCACTGCCCGACCACGGATCGTCCCGGCCTCGTTCAATGGGCCGCCGACATCCGCCTGGGAGGCATAACGGTCCCAACTGCCAGCCTTGGCACTCAAGGTCACCGTAGGCACGGCCTGTGGGCGTTTGCGCACCAGGTTCACGGCACCACCTGGGCTGTTGGCGCCTTGCAACAGGCCGGCGGCGCCGCGCAGGACTTCCATGCGGTCGTAGATCACCATGTTCTCGGTGATGTAGCTGCCCAGCGCATACACGTTGCGGGGGACTGGCACACCGTCGTATTGCAGCGATTCAATCTCAAAGCCGCGCGCAAACATAAACATCCCAGGGCCCGGCGACTTGACCGACGCCATGCCCGGCACAGCTTCAATCGCTTGAGTCAGGGTGGAGATGTTCTGGTCATCCATGGCTTTGCGGGTCAGCACACTGACGGACTGCGGGATGTCCTTGAGCTTTTGCGTACCCTTGCCGATGGTCACCGCACCAGTGGTGTAGGAACCGCTGCCTTCGGTGGTCGTCCCCAGGTGCTCAGCGCTGATGGTGGTGGCACCGACTTCAAGGGCGCCGCCTGTGTCTACACGTTTTTCCAGGGTAACGGTGTCGGCATTGATAAACGCTGCACTCAACCCCGTGCCGCCCAGCAGTTGGCCCAAGGCTTCACGTTGCCCCAGGCTGCCCTTCACGCCCGGTGACACCACCCCCTGGGTCAACTCCCCCGATACCAACACCTGCACCCGTGTCACTGCTGAAAACGCCGCCAGCGCACCGTCCAGGCTTTGCCCCGGAATATCAAAACGATAGGTCTGGGTCTGGGTGGTCTCGGCGGCCTGCAAATACAGCGGCGCAGTGCCGCAGGCCATGGAAATGGCCAGTGCCAGCAAGGGCTGTGCGGCGTATCGGTGTGCCATGGATGGTGCTCCCCGGTGCAAAAAAGTCTGTGATCGGCGCCGCACTACTTGAGAGTGCTTACTATTTGCGCCTCAGTGATCAAGGACGATGGGTTGCGGGGAAACCCTGAAACTATTTTGAAAAAGTTGTCGTCAGGACGCTTTGCCTTCGCGCAACACCAGCAAATACGGGGTGTAGTGCTCGGCTTGCAGGTTGAGGGTGTATTCCAGCGCCTTGATCACGGCGTCGGGTTTGTCGATCTCGAACACGCCGGACACCACGCGATTGCGCAGCGCATCGCCCAGCACCAGGGTCTTGCCGGGCCAGTAGCGATTCAACTCGCTGACCACTTCCGACAGTGGCTGCTGGCGGAACACCAGTTGCCGTTGGCGCCAGGCGAAACCGCTGGCCGGGTCGAAACCGTGGACCTCGGCAAGGCGATGGTCCTGATATTCCACCGCCCGGCCCGGCTCCAGATAGACCGGATCACCACTGCCCGCACTGACCTGCACTTTGCCCTGCGCCACCTGCACCCGCGTCTGCGCATCGCGCCGCGCCACACTGAATTGGGTGCCGATCACCTTCACCCAGCCATCGCCGGACTGCACCACGAAAGGTCGTGCCGGGTCCTTAGTCACGCTGAAAAACCCTTCACCACGCAGCAGACGAATCTGACGTTCACCGCCGCTCATGCGCACTTGAATCGCGCTGTCAGTGTTGAGTTGCAACTGGGAGCCATCGGCCAGTTCGACGGTGCGCGACTCGCCGGTGCGGGTGGCGTAGTCCGCGCGCAGGCGGTCGAGCCAGGGGGTGTTCTGTACGGTCAGCCCCACCGTCAGCAGCACGGCGGCCGCACAGGCCCAGCGTCGCACCGGCTTGCGCCAGGCCGCCTGTTCGGCACGGCGGATCACCCGTGCTGGCTCACGCAAACCGCCGAGCATGGCCTGCACTTCCTGCCAGGCGTCATCTTGAGGCTGGCCCTGTCCGAGCCAGGCGGCAAAGGCGTCCATTTCGGCTGCCGTGACATCTTCGGCCTGTAGGCGGAAATACCAGCCGGAGGCTTCTTCGAACAGCTCGTCGGCAGGGTGTGTAGCAGTCATGACCGACGTCCTTGTGTGTCGCTGGTGAGCCGCGTCTTGATGTAGGCGCGGCATTCAATCAAGGCGCGACGCAATTGGTATTCCACACTGCGCGGGGTGATCGACAGGCGTTCGCCAATCTCGCGGTAGGAAAGTTCGTCGACATGATAGAGCAGGAAGATCTGCCGAGTCGCCTCGGGCAACGCCAGGATAGCATCCTGCATCAGTTGCTCCTGCTGATAGGCGGCCAACTGCTCATCGGCACCTGGGTTGGTGCACGGCAGTTCTTCACTGGGTTCACCGGCATCCAGGCGCTCGCGGCGGATGGCCTGGCGTTGGTGATCACGCACCAGGTTGCTGGCGATGGTAAAGAGGAACGCGGGGAGGTTGTCGATCTTCTCGCCGGAGTCCAGGCGGGCCAGGCGCAGGAACGATTCCTGAGTCAGGTCGGCGGCCACCTGAGCGCTGCCGGTGCGGCGGGTGACGAAGGCTTCGAGGGCTTTCTTCTGCTCCGCGAACAGGCGCGCGATCTGCGAATTCCAGGAGGACACAGCACTACCTTGAGAAGAACGGAGGGTTCAGGAAGTGCGCACGCTAGCAGAGGATGAGATTGGTTCGCAATTGATATCTATTTTTTACTGTGGGTTATGCGGTGTTTTTGAGGCCGTCTTCGCGAGCAAGCCCGCTCCCACAGTGACCGAGTTCTAACATAAGAATGCGGTCAAAAAAATGTGGGAGCGGGCTTGCTCGCGAATACAGGCGACTCGGTATTACTGGATCTCGTCAGGCTTGACGATCACCCAGTTCTTGTCCGCCGTCACCGGCAACCCTTCCTTGGCCTGCGCCGCCGCATGCTTGGCGATCATGCCGTTCAGTTGGGTCATGTATTTGTCCTTGCGGTTGATCCACAAATGCACGCCGCCCTTGGCCACGTCCACATCATGGAACAGCATGTAGCCATCGCTGCTGGGCGTGTCACCGCCGACGATCACCGGCTTTTTCCATTCGTCGATGTAGGTGAGGATCGCCGCGTGTTTGCCAGCCATCCAGGTTGCCGGGGTCCACAGGTACGGGGTGAGTTCCAGGCCGAGGTTGGCCTTTTCGTCATATTTGCCGGCAGCGATCTGCTTGCGTGCGGTGGTCAACTCGCCGGTGGTGCGGTCTTTGAGCAGGGTGGTCACGCCGATGACGTTCTCGGGCTTGACGTTGTAGCCGTACTTCGGATCAGCAGCGACCATGCGCACCAACTCTTCCGAGGCGGCGGTCATCACGTACACCTCGATGCCGTTCTCCATCAGCTTGTTGTATAGCTCCTGTTGGCCGGTGAAGACCTTGGGCGGCTGGACTTCGGAGGTTTTCACCGCACCCCCTTCGAAGTAGCTGACCGGCACCGGCTTGCCGGAAGCCATCAGCTCATCCACCTGCACCTTGAGTTCCTTGAGGGTGAAGCCCGAGAACACTTGGGCAACCCACGGGTAGCAGACCATGTCGTCCACTTCGCACAGGCGATAGTAGTAACTGAACAGGCTCTCTTTATGGTCGGCGCTGTCTTTGAAAGGCATCAGTTTGAGCGAAGGGTCGAGGCTGTCACGGGTGATCAGGCCCTTGTTTTCCATGTAGGGCAGCAGGGATTCTTCGAGGTCGTAGCGGTAGCTGGTGTTGTCCATGTCGAACACCGCGAAGTTACCCTTGTTGGCGTTGGCGGCGATCATGTCGTTCAGTTGCTTGGCAGCAGGCGCTGGCCAATGCTTCAACTCGGTGGCGGCCATGGCTTGGCCGGCAAGGCCCAGGCCCATGCAAAGCGCAGCGGCAAACAGTCTCGAAGCGAGCTTCATATGCGTTTTCTCCCTGAGTGAAAGACACCGACGCTAACAAATCTGTGTGACGGTAAACACCCGAGCACGACCGCTTACGTCGTGATCGCGCCAATGCCGTGTGCCTGAGCGCCAAAGGCTTATTCCAAAAACGACAGTCACCATTCCATCTTGTTATTAATTCATTAGATATCAAGCTGTTAGGCTTTCCGGTTCGCAATCGCAGGCTCACGCGATTGGCAGCCTCTAACGGAGCTTCAATGAATCTGCCCCTGATTCTCAACTTACTGGTGTTCGCGGCCCTGTTACTGGGCCTGGCACAAACCCGCCGCACAAACTGGAGCCTGGCCAAGAAGGTGTTGTTTGCCTTGGTGCTGGGCGTGGCGTTTGGTGTGGCGCTGCATAGCATCTATGGCGCCGGCAACCCGGTGCTCAAGGCCTCCATCGGCTGGTTCGACCTGGTCGGCAACGGCTATGTGCAACTGTTGCAAATGATCGTGATCCCGCTGGTATTTGCCTCGATCCTCAGCGCCGTGGCACGCCTGCACAATGCCTCGTCCCTGGGCAAGATCAGCTTCCTGACCATCGGCACGCTGCTCTTCACCACGGCGATTGCGGCGCTGATCGGTATCGGCCTGACCAACCTGTTCGGCCTCACCGCCGAGGGCCTGGTGGCCGGCACCCAGGAAATGGCGCGCCTGCAAGTGATCCAGAGTGATTACGCGGGCAAGGTCGCCGACCTGAATATCCCGCAACTGCTGCTGTCGTTTGTGCCGGCCAACCCGTTTGCCGACCTGGCACGGGCCAAGCCGACCTCGATCATCAGCGTGGTGATTTTCGCTGCCTTCCTGGGGGTTGCCGCGCTGCAACTGCTCAAGGATGACGTGGAAAAAGGCCAGAAAGTCCTTAACGCCATCGACACCCTGCAAGCCTGGGTGATGCGCCTGGTGCGCCTGGTGATGAAGCTCACGCCCTACGGTGTACTGGCGCTGATGACCAAGGTGGTGGCCGGTTCCAACCTGCAAGACATCATCAAGCTCGGCAGTTTTGTGGTGGTGTCGTACCTGGCGCTGGGCCTGATGTTCGTGGTGCACGGCCTGCTGCTGTCCCTGGCCGGGATCAACCCGCTGCGTTTCTTCCGCAAAGTGTGGCCGGTGCTGACGTTTGCCTTCACCAGCCGCTCCAGCGCGGCGGCGATCCCGCTGAGCATTGAAGCGCAGACCCGTCGCCTGGGCATCCCGCAATCCATCGCCGGTTTCGCTGCCTCGTTTGGCGCGACGATTGGCCAGAACGGCTGCGCAGGGCTTTACCCGGCGATGTTGGCGGTGATGGTAGCGCCGACCGTGGGCATCAACCCGCTGGACCCGCTGTGGATCGCGACCCTGGTGGCAATAGTGACCTTGAGTTCGGCAGGCGTTGCCGGCGTGGGCGGCGGTGCAACGTTCGCCGCGCTGATCGTACTGCCGGCCATGGGATTGCCGGTGTCACTGGTGGCGTTGCTGATTTCCGTGGAGCCACTGATCGACATGGGTCGTACGGCGCTGAACGTGAATGGTTCGATGACGGCGGGGGCGATTACCAGCCAGGTCATGGGGCAGACGGATAAAGCGCTGTTGAATGCCGATGAGCATGCGGAATTAGCGCAGGCTTAATGAAATCGGCTAGCAGGGATCTTGCTCCCTGCTAGCTCAACCGGTCGGCAGCCTTCCGATAGACCTCTTCACGTTCACGCTTGTCGACAGCAACGACAAATACCGTGATCTCCTGATCAATCACTTGATACACCAACCGGTAGCCACTGCTACGAAGCTTGATCTTGTAGCAATCGGGCAAGCTGTACAGACGGCTGGCTTCGATACGTGGGTTGATCAAGACTGCGGCCAAGTTCTTTTTAAACTGTTGGCGAACGGTATCGCCAAGTTTGTGCCATTCCTTTAAAGCGCGCGCATCGAAGTCGAGTTCATAGGTCATCCAATGAGACCTTCACTCGTTGAGGCGCAGCCAACCGCTCCCGAACAGTTGCCAACAAAGCCTCGTCATCTTCAGTCATGAGCACAGGTTTGAAGGGTAACTGACCGCGCTCTGCCACGTACTGCAAAGCTTGGCGCATTAACTCCGATGGGGTGACGCCGAGTTTTTCCAGCTCGTGATAAGCACGAGCCTTAAGATCGTCGTCGATACGTACGTTAATAGAGGCCATGGGAAAACTCTCACCGTAAAGACATTAGTCATTACAGTGAAGCATGACAGTTTCTTTTGCAAGTCAAGCTTATCCGGTGCCGATCAGGCCTTTTCCCAAACCTCAAAGCTGTACGCCGGTTTTTCACCCTCAGGCGCATTCTCTACATTCGACACTAGCTTCCACTGGCTCGCCTCAAACTCCGGAAACCACGCATCCCCTTCCGGGCTCAACGCCACCCGCGTCAGATAAAGCCGATCCGCCTGCTCCAGCCCCTGCGCATACAACTGCGCACCGCCGATCAGCATCAACTCATCCACACCCTGCTCCAGTGCCCACGCCTCGGCGCGTTCTACCGCAGCCTCCAGTGACGGAAAAACTTCCGCACCTTCCAGCGCCAGATCGGTCTGACGGCTAACCACCAGGTTCAAGCGCCCCGGCAACGGTCGACCGAGGGAATCCCAGGTCTTGCGCCCCATGATGATCGGCTTGCCAAGCGTGGTGGCCTTGAAATATTTGAAATCCCCCGGCAAATGCCAGGGCATGCTGTTGTCGACGCCGATCACACGGTTTTCACCGAGGGCTGCGATCAGGCTTAAAGGGAGAGTTTTTTTCATGCCGACGAGAATACCAGAGCCCCGAGCCAGGGGTTATGCTCCAGGCTCACAAACACAACAGGACAGCGCGTGACTCCTCTGCACACTCTCTGGCTGACAGAAACCGTGCGCCTGCGCGAAGAACACGCAGGCCCGCTGGAAGATCTGGAGGCCAATCGCCTGGCCCGCACGGCCGGCGGCGATCTGCCGACGCGCATCCAGCAACGCGCCTTGCACCTGGCCGAGCGCGACGGGCTCACGAATGCCCTCACCCGCTGGCTGCAAGGTGCACGTCTGGCGTTGGTGCTGCTAGCGATAGTCGCCGTGATCAGCGGCGCTGGACTGGCGTTTGCTGCATTGGGCAACGGCCCGACGCCAGTCAACGTGTTCTGGGCGCTCGGCAGCTTGCTCGGGTTGAATCTCATCCTGTTGATCAGTTGGGCCCTGGGCCTGCTGTTTGCCGGTGAACACAGCGCCAGCCTCGGGCGACTGTGGTTATGGCTCAGCGAAAAACTCGCCCGAGATGCCAAGGCCGCACAACTGGCACCTGCACTGTTATTGCTGCTGCAACGGCAAAAACTCAATCGCTGGGCCGTGGGCGTGCTGGTCAACAGCCTGTGGTTGCTGGCATTGCTCAGCGCCTTGGTAATTATTCTTACGCTACTCGCCACCCGTCGCTATGGATTCGTGTGGGAAACCACCATTCTCGGTGCCGACACCTTTGTCGCCGTCACCCAGGCCCTCGGCACCCTGCCCGCGTTGCTGGGTTTCAACGTGCCGACCGTCGAGATGATCCGCGCCAGCGGCGACTCCGCCCTGAATATCGAAAGTGCCCGCCAAGCCTGGGCCGCCTGGCTGGTCGGTGTGCTGCTGGTCTATGGCCTGCTGCCCCGCCTGATCCTCGCCCTGCTTTGCCTGTGGCGCTGGAAACGCGGGCGCGCCGCCCTGCGCCTGGACCTCAACCTGCCCGGCTATAGCCAATTGCGCGAACGCCTGATGCCGAGCAGCGAGCGCCTTGGGGTCAACGATGCCGCGCCCGAGCAACTGCACCCCATCAGTGGCGGCGTCAGTGAATTGGAAAGCGACGGCGCCCTGCTGGTCGCCATCGAACTGGACGACCAACATCCCTGGCCGCCCAAGCTGCCCCCCAGCGTGAAGAACGCCGGCATCCTCGACAGCCGCGAGTCACGCCACAAACTGCTGGAACAACTCACGCGCTTCCCGCCCGCCCGCCTGGCCATCGCTTGCGACCCACGCCGCTCGCCGGATCGTGGGAGCCTCGCGCTGATCGCCGAACTCGCGCGCAGTGCCACCGATACCCGCGTCTGGTTGCTGCAAGCCCCGCCCGGCCAGGCGCTGGACGCCGAACGCCTGGGCGACTGGCACGCCGCGTTGCAGCAACTTGAGCTGCCGTTCGCCGATTGCGCGCCGTTGAACTGGCTGGAGACGGGTCATGACTAAGCCGCTGAAACTCGCCGTGGTCGGCCACACCAATGTCGGCAAGACCTCGTTGCTGCGCACGCTGACCCGAGACGTAGGCTTCGGCGAAGTCTCCCATCGCCCCAGCACCACCCGGCATGTCGAAGGCGCGCGCTTGTCGGTGGATGGTGAGGCTTTATTGGAGTTGTACGACACACCCGGCCTGGAAGACGCCATCGCCCTGCTCGATTACCTGGAGCGCCTGGATCGCCCCGGCGAACGCCTCGACGGCCCGGCCCGCCTGGCGCGCTTCCTCGATGGCAGTGAAGCCCGCCAGCGTTTCGAACAGGAAGCCAAGGTGCTGCGCCAACTGCTGGCCTCGGACGCCGGCCTGTATGTGATCGACGCCCGCGAACCGGTGCTGGCCAAGTACCGCGACGAACTCCAAGTGCTGGCCAGTTGCGGCAAGCCGTTGCTGCCGGTGCTCAATTTCGTCAGCAGCAGCGACCATCGCGAGCCGGACTGGCGCGAAGCCCTGGCTCGCCTGGGCCTGCATGCGCTGGTGCGATTCGACAGTGTGGCGCCCCCGGAAGACGGTGAACGTCGGCTGTATGAAAGCCTCGCCCTGCTATTGGAAAGCGCGCGGCCACAGTTGGAACGCTTGATTCTTGATCAGGAGGCTCTGCGTCAGGCCCGCCAGCAAAGTGCTGCGCGACTGATCGCCGAATTGCTGATCGACTGCGCCGCCTGTCGCCGCAGTGTGGTCACCAAAGATGAACAACAAGCCATCGGCGACCTGCGCAAAGCCGTGCGCCAACGTGAACAGAAATGCGTGGAAGCCCTGCTCAAGCTGTTCGGCTTCCGACCGCAGGACGCCGCCGCCAGCGACTTGCCCCTGCTCGACGGGCGCTGGGGCGATGACCTGTTCAACCCGGAAACCCTCAAGCAACTGGGCGTGCGCGTCGGCGGCGGGATCGCCGCAGGGGCGGCCGCCGGTGCGGGTGTAGATTTGTTGGTCGGTGGATTAACGCTGGGCGCCGCCGCCCTGGCCGGTGCAATTGCCGGTGGCGCGCTGCAAACCGCGCGCAGCTATGGCAGCCGGTTGCTGGGCAAAATCAAAGGCCAACGCGAGCTGACCGTCGACGACAGTGTGTTGCGCCTGCTCGCCCTGCGTCAGCGCCAGTTGCTCAAGGCCCTGAACCTGCGCGGCCATGCGGCGATGCATAGCATCAAGGTCGACACGCCCCAGGACAAAAACTGGCGCGAAGGCAAGTTGCCGGACGCGCTGCATAAGGCGCGCGCCCATCCGCAATGGTCGTCCCTCAATCCTCACCCCAAGCTGAGCCAGGCTGAGCGCCAGGAACAGGTCGAGGCATTGGCGGCCAAACTCGACGACGCCGACTTCAAGGCTTCTTGAGCGGCGGCGTGTGCCAAGCGAATGCCAGGAAAGCGTTGCACAACACTTTGATTGCCGCCTTGTCCTGGTGGTCGGCAATACCGTTCTGGTCAAGATCGCTGTTGGTAAACGACTCCAGCACCCCATCACTGTCACCGTCATAGCCCGCAGCGGTATACACCAGGATACGTTTGCCCCGGGGCGAACAGCACCGATGAAAACTCAACTTGATCGTATTGGGTATGCCGCTCTTCGCCCAATGGCTGACTTGCATCGTCAGGTAACACCGCCAGGTGTCCCCGGCATTGAACCAGCCTTGCTTCAGGAAGGTATCGGCAAATGCCTTGAGCAGTGCCTTATCCTCCGCCGATTTGCAGCCATCAAAATTGATATCGCCGGGTAACAGAATGTCGGCGACTCCGTCGGCGGTGATATCAATCGCCACCGCCTCATGGACCAGTTCGTCAGGTTCGTTCGCCGTCTGTTCAAAAAACTGCAGGATGACCATGTCAGCTTTGCCATTGCCGCTACGGTCCTGAGCGGTGGCTTTCAAGTAACGCATCACATACTCCCTTTCATGGCTGAAGAGCCCAGAAGAGTAATGATCGATTCGCCGACGCCTCTAGCCACCGCTTCCGGGTTGAGCGTACGAATTCACGTCAGGTCTCATCAGCAGGCGCAGTGCCCTGGCCTTGAGGGGTGCCAGATCCAGCACCGGCACGTGCAAGTCCTTAGCCTGCTCATCCCAATGGCGCATGCGCAAACTCACCGTATACAACGGGTCCTGTTCAAACGCCTGGGCCTCCTCGGCGCTCATCACACCGCCCTGATAGGCCAGGGTGCGCCGGCTGGCTTCGCTCAAGCGCGCGTAATAGTCCGGCTGGCTGAAGGTCAGATAGCGCTTGGCCTGCACGTGATACTCCACCAACTTGGCCATGCGCTCACTGAACCCTGCACGACGCAGATAATCTGCGCCCAGCCGTTCATGGCTGACCACGCCATAACCGCCCATGTTTTCCCCGCCTTGGCCGCAGATGTGCCCGATGTCGTGGAAAAACGCCGCCAACACCACCTCATCATCAAAGCCTTCGGCCATGGCCAGTTGCGCAGCTTGGGACATGTGCTCGATCTGCGACACCGGCTCGCCGATGTAATCCGCGGTGCCGTGCTGTTCATACAAGCCGAAGACGTCGGCGATGGTCTGTTCCGGGTTCATCACGCCGCTCCCCACAAGGTACGGATATTGCGCTCGGCCATCGCCGGCCCCACGCTCATGCCCACGCCGGTGTGCATCAACGCCGCGCTCACTCCCGGCGCCGCGCGCAGGAATGAAAACGGTCCCGGCCCCCGCGAGCCGTACACTCCCTGCCAACGCTCCACCACCTGGATTTTGCAGCTCAAGGTCTGTTCAGCCAGTTCGATCATCCAGTCATCCACCTGCTCGGCGTTGAAGGGCGATGCGTCACTGCCGTAGTCATGGGAGTCACCGATGATCAGTTCGCCGTGGGGCGTGGGGCTGATCAGCAGGTGAATGCCGTGTTCGTGCAGGTGCGGTGCATCGCGCAAGATCTGCGCCTGCACCGGCGCCGCCTCGGGCAGGTCGGCGAAAGCGCCGTAATGCACGCAGCTCAAGCCGGTGAGCAACGCGTGTTGCAGGTTCAGGTTGGCCGCTGGCCGCGCGCGCAGCATTTGCAGGCGGCAGATGCTCGGGTTGAGTTCGGCCATCGCGTCGGCCAACAAGGTTTGATAGTCGTGACCGGCGCACACGATGATCTGCTCACCGCGAAAGCTTCCCGCCGTGCTGTGCAACTGGCCCGGTTCGACGTCGCGCACCAAGGTGGAGAAGTAAAACTCCACATTCAGCTCTTGCGCCAGGTAGTTGATCAGCGCCGGGATCGCTTCACGGGAATACAGTTGCTGGTCGTCCTTGCCGTGCAGCGCAGCGCGGTGATGGCGGAACTGGCCGCCATACAAGTCCTTCATCGCCGCGCCTTGCAGCAATTCGACGTTGTAGCCGTGCTCTTTTGCCCGCCCCTCACAGAAGGCTTCCAGCAAGTGCTCTTCCGCTTCGGTGCGAGCGAACAGGTACGCGCCGTTACGCTTGAGTTGCAGCCCCGCGGCCTGCGCCCAATGGCCCCAGATTTCACGGCTTTCCCGCGCGAGGTCGAGCATCGGCCCCGGCGGTTGGCCGGTGACCAGGGCCTGGCCGAAGTTGCGTACCGAGGCGCCCAGTGGCGTGGCGCTGCGCTCGAACACCTTGACCTTGAGGCCGCGCTTGGCGGCGGCGAAGGCGTGGGACAGGCCGAGGATGCCGGCGCCGATGATCAGTAGGTCGCTTTGATAGTTCATCCTAAGGTGCCACCTTCTCCGACTTGCCGTCATAGCGCTTGCGCCATTCGGTCAGGATGCTGTCGCGGTTTTTCGAGGCCCAGGCGAAGTCGTTCTTGATCAAGCGCTGTTCATAGTCGGCCGGCAATTCGGTCTGCGGCTTGGCAATGCCAGGCTGGGCGAGGACGGCGAAGTTGTCCTTGTACAGATCCATGGCAGCCGGGCTGGCGGAGAAATCCGCGAGTTTTTTCGCGGCGTCGGCGTTGTGGGTGCCTTTCATGACGGCAGTGGCTTCGATGTCCCAGCCCAGGCCTTCTTTCGGCAGGATGATGTCCAGCGGCGCGCCCTGGCGTTTCAACTGCACGGCCGGGTATTCGAAGGAAATGCCGATCGGGAACTCACCCGAAGCCGCCAGCTTGCACGGCTTGGAGCCGGAGTGAACGTACTGGCCGATGTTCTGGTGCAGGTCATCCATGTACTGCCAGCCCTGCTTCTCGCCGTAGGTCTGCAGCCAGGCACTGACGTCCAGGAAACCGGTGCCGGACGAGGCCGGGTTGGGCATGACGATCTTGCCCTTGTACTCAGGCTTGGTCAGGTCCTGCCAGCTCACCGGCTTGGTCAGACCCTGCTTTTCGGCTTCGACGGTGTTGAAGCAGATGGTCGCGGCCCATACGTCCATGCCGACCCAGGCCGGCGGGTTGGCGGCGTCGCGGTAGTTCTTGCCGATCTTGTCCAGGTCCTTCGGTGCGTAGTTGTCCAGCATGCCCTGCTGGTCGAGGATCGCCAGGCTGGAAGCCGCCAGGCCCCAGACGGCGTCGGCTTGCGGGCGGTCTTTCTCGGCCAGCAGCTTGGCGGTGATGATGCCGGTGGAGTCGCGCACCCATTTGATTTCGATATCGGGGTTGGCCTGTTCAAAGGCCTTTTTGTAGGTCTTCAACTGCTCGGCTTCGAGGGCCGTGTACACGGTCAACTCGGTCTTGGCGAAGGCATTCAGGCTGAATGCAGTCAGTACGGCAGCGACCAGCGCCAGGGGCTTGAACATGGAGCACCTCCTTCAGGGATATTTATTGGCCGGGTGCGCTCTGGCGCCAGGCTTGGGAGCGGCGCAACGCGCCACGTGAGGCCCACGCCAGCAGCAGCGAGACGCCGGCCGAAGTGAACAGAATCAAGGTCGACATGGCCGCCGCGCCGCCCACGTTGCCGGCGTCGTCCATGTTCAACACGGCGACGGCGGCGAGGATGGTGTCGGGGCTGTAGAGGAAGATCGCGGCGGACACGGTGGTCATCGCCGACACAAACAGATAGCGCACGATGTCCAGCAATGCCGGCAGGCAAATCGGCACCGTGACTTTCAGGTAATGGCGGTACAGCGGCGCCTTGAGGGACAAGGCGGCGGCTTCGAACTCGGCGTCCAGTTGGCGCAGCGCCGTGGTGGCGGTCATCTGCGCGGTGGTCAGATAGTGAGCGATGGTGCACACCACCAGCAACGTCATGGTCCCGTAGAACACATGCAGCGGGTTGCCATTGAGGTTGAAAAAGAACACGTAACCCAGGCCCAGCACCAAACCCGGTACGGCCATCGGCACAAAGCTGAGCATGCGCAGGGCCAGGTTCAGACCCTTTTGGCCCTTGGTTTTTTCCATCAGGTAGGCGCCGGTGAAAATCAACACGCTGCCGATCAATGCGGTGCACAGCGCCATGGTCAGGCTGTTGCGATAGGCCAGCCAGCCGCCGCCGGCCGTGTCTTCGAACTGGTAATGGCTGAGCGACAACGACAGGTTGTACGGCCAGAACTTCACCAGCGACGAATACACCGCCATGCCGAACACCAGCAGCAACACGGCACAGATCAGCAGCACGATGGCCAGGTAGCAGCCGTCCCTCATGCGCGATGGCGCCGGTTGGAACACTTGGGCACGGCCGCTCATGGAATCGCCATGACGGCGGCGCAGCCAGGCATCCACCCCAAAGCTGAACAGCGCTGGCAGCAGCAACACCATGCCGATCAACGCGCCGCGGCCGAACTGTTGCTGGCCGACCACTGCCTTGTAGGCGTCCAGCGCCAGCACCTGATAATCGCCTCCGACCACCACGGGCACGCCGAAGTCGGTGATGGTCAGGGTGAATACCAGGCAGAACGCAGCGAACACCGCCTGACGCGTGGCCGGCCAGGTAATGCTGCGAAACGCCCGCGCCGGGCTGGCGCCCATGCTGGAGGCCGCATCGAACAGGCGCGCATCCGCCAGGGACAACGCCGACAGCAGAATCATCAAGGCATGTGGGAAGGTGTAGATCACCTCACCCAGCACAATGCCCCAGAAGCCGTAGATATTGTCCGAGAGCAACCCGCGCAGCATGCCCTGGTTACCGAACAGGTAGACCAGCGCAATGCCCGGCAACATCGATGGCGCCATCAACGGCAGCAACGACATGCCGCGCCAGATCGCCTTGCCGGGGATCAACGTGCGTTGCAGGGCGTAGGCAAACAGGTAGGCCAGCGGTACGACGATAGCCGCCACGCTGAGGGAAACTTTCAGGCTATTGCCCAGCAACCAATGGAAGTTGGCGCTGGTGATCAGTTCCTGTGCAGCCACCAGGCCACCGCCCTGCCCGGCTTCACTGCTGAAACCGCGCCAGAAGATCGCCAGCAACGGCATCAACACCGTGAGGCCCAGCAACAACAGCCACAGCAGTTTGCCGCCGACGACGAAAATTTTGTCGCCGGTTTCGGCGCGGGACACCGGTCGTGGCAGCGTCATGACAGCGGCCATCTCAGGCAAACACCTGCAGGCTGCGCGGCGGCAAGGCCACCCAGATGTCCTGGGCGCCCAGGCGCGGCATGGCTTCCGGGGCCAACTCGGCCAGCAGTGCATGGCCGGGCAATTGCTCCAACTCGAAACTCATACGGCAGCGATTGCCGAGGAAAGTGATCTCGCGGACTTTGGCCGGGAACAGGTTTTCTTCATGCACCGGCGGGTTGACGCTGATCGCCTCCGGGCGACAGAACAAGCGGCCGGACTTGGCCACGCCGGCATCGTCGGCCAGGCGCATGTTCATCCCACCGACCTGGGCATGGCTGGCACTGTTGCGGCTGAACGGCAGCCAGTTGCCCTGGCCAACAAACTCCGCCACAAACGGCGTGGCCGGGCGGTCGTAGATTTCCTGGGGCGTGGCGTATTGCTCGACCTTGCCGTTGTTCATCACGGCGATGCGGTCGGCCATCAGCATGGCTTCGTCCTGGTTGTGGGTGACCATCAACGTGGTGATGCCCAGGCGGCGTTGCAGTTGGCGCAGCTCGGTGCACAGATGCTCACGGACGCGGGCGTCGAGGGCCGACATCGGTTCATCCAGCAACAACAACGAAGGTGCAGGCGCCAAAGCACGGGCCAGGGCGACACGTTGTTGCTGGCCACCGGAGAGTTGGCCGGGGTATTTCTTTTCACTGCCGACCAGGCCGACCAATTCCAGCATCTGCCCGACGCGCTTGCGCACTTCATCGCGACCGCTGCCGGTGAGGCCGTAGCCGATATTCGCTTCGACAGTCAGATTGGGGAACAACGCGTAGGACTGAAACAGAATGCCGTAGTCCCGCGCCTGGGGCGGCAGCAGGGAAACATCACGGCTGCCCAGGTACAGTTCGCCGCTGTCCTGGCGCTCCAGGCCAGCGATGCAGCGCAGCAAAGTGGTCTTGCCGCAACCGGACGGGCCCAGCAGGCACACCAGCTCGCCGGCAGCGACGTCCAGGGAGACGTTATCCAGCGCAGTAAAAGCGCCGAAGCGTTTCTGGATACCGCGCACTTTCATCGGCGCGCCGGGTTGGGTCAGGGCTGTGTTCATGCAAGGCACCTCATCGAACTGATGAAGCCCATGCTAGGCAGGCAATGCGTCCCTCATGTGGCAGAAAGGCAAAACGCGGTGATAGTGGTATTGGTGGATTTGGGTAGGACGCGGACACCCTTGTGGTGAGCGGTTTCTGTGTGGCGAGCGGGCTTGTTGTGGCGAGCGGGCTTGCCCCGCGTTGGGCTGCGGAGCAGCCCTAATAAGGCCACCGCATTTCTCCTGGTAGAACTGAGGGCCTGGTTTTAGGGCCGCTTCGCAGCCCAGCGCGGGGCAAGCCCGCTCACCACAGAGATAGTGCTCGACCGTTAGAGCGGTGACATTTCCTGCGCCAACCCCAGAAATGCCGCCGGCAACCGTGCGCCTTTTCGTTCCTTGAGGCAGTACAAATACTCCGGAATCTGCGGCGCATTCTCGAAAGTCAGCACGCGCAATTGTGGATCGTGTGGCACTTCCTGACGCGCAATGATGCTGATGCCGATGTTGCGCAGCACCGCCTCACGGATCGACTCGCGGCTGCCGATTTCCAGCAACGGGCCGTAGCTCACGTTGGCGCTTTGCAGGAGTTCTTCGGTGAGGCGTCGCGTGGTTGAACCCGCTTCACGCATCAGCAGGGTGTGCCCGGCCAAAGCGCTCTGCGGCACGTGATCCAGCTTGGCCAGGGGATGGTTGCGATGCACCGCCAGCACCAGCGGGTCGGTGCCCAGCACACGACGAATCAGGCGCGGGTCTTCCAGCAGTTGCGAGGAGGCGGCGACGTCGACGCGGTAATCATCCAGCGCTTCGAGCACCTGCTGGGAGTTGCCGATTTCCACCGACACCTCCACTTGCGGCAGGCGTTCGCGAAAGGCTTTGACCAGGTCGAGGATGTAGTAAGGCGCCGTGGCGGCAATCCTCAATGCGCCCTGGACCTGGCCATTGTTGCGCAGGAAAAACTCGATGTCCGCTTCTTGCTGCAACAGCGCCTTGACCATCGGTAGCAGGCGCGCACCTTCGTCGCTGACGGTGAGGCGGCGACCGCCGCGGTAGAACAGCTCGACGCCGTACTGGCTTTCGAGGTTACGGATCTGGGTGGTGACCGTGGGTTGGCTCAGGCCGAGTTTTTTCGCCGCCTGGGTGATGCTGCCCAGGCGGGCGACCATGAAAAAAGCCTTCAGCTCGGCACTCAGCACACCACCCTCTCATCTCTATTTGCGCAACAGGCGCAGGCCATTGAACACCACCAGCAGGCTCACGCCCATGTCGGCGAACACCGCCATCCACATGGTGGCCAAGCCCAGGAAGGTGACCGCCAGGAAAATCGCCTTGATCACCAACGCCAGGGCGATGTTCTGCTTGAGGATACTCGACGTTTGCCGCGACAGACGAATGAATGCCGGAATCTTGCGCAAATCATCGTCCATCAGCGCCACGTCGGCGGTCTCGATGGCAGTGTCGGTGCCCGCTGCGGCCATGGCAAAACCGATCTCGGCACGGGCCAACGCCGGGGCGTCATTGATGCCGTCGCCGACCATACCCACGCGGTGGCCTTGGTCATAGAGGGTTTCGATGGCTTGCAGTTTGTCGGTCGGCAACAGGTCACCCTGAGCCTGGTCGATGCCAACCTGGGCGGCAATCGCCTGGGCGGTGTGGGTGTTGTCGCCGGTGAGCATCAGCGTCTTGATGCCCAACGCGTGCAGTTGTTGGATGGCTTCGCGGCTGCTGTCCTTGACCGTGTCGGCCACGGCGAACAGCGCCAGCGGGCCGGACTTGTCGAGCAGCAGCACCACGGACTTGCCCTGCTTTTCCAGGGCGAAGAGTTTTTCTTCAAGCTCCGGCGAGCACAGGCCCAGGTCTTCCACCAAGCGGTGATTGCCCAGGTGGTAGGTTTCGCCGTTGATGTCGCCACGCACGCCTCGACCGGCCAGGGCCTCGAAGTTATCCACAACATGGGTGGGCAGGTTCTTATCCACAGCCGCGTTAGCAATCGCCAACGACACCGGGTGATCGGAACGTCCAGCCAGACTGGCGGCCAAGGCTGGCGCGCTGTCTGCAACATTGGGGAACAGCGCCAGGTAATCAGTTTGCACCGGCTTGCCGTGAGTGATGGTGCCGGTCTTGTCGAGGGCCAGGTAGTCGAGCTTGTAACCACCCTCCAGGTACACGCCACCCTTGATCAAGATGCCTTTGCGCGCCGCCGCCGCGAGGCCGCTGACGATGGTCACCGGGGTGGAAATCACCAGCGCACACGGGCACGCCACTACCAACAGCACCAGGGCGCGGTAGATCCAGTCAAACCAGGCGCCCGCCATGAACAGCGGCGGAATCAGCGCCACGCCGAGGGCAAACAGAAACACCGCCGGGGTGTAGATTTTCGAGAAGCTGTCGACAAAGCGCTGGGTCGGCGCGCGGGCGCCTTGGGCCTGTTCCACCGCGTGAATGATGCGCGCCAGGGTGGAGTTGTTGGCCGCGGCGGTGACTTTGTATTCCAGGGAGCCGGCCTGGTTGATGGTGCCGGCGAAGACTTTATCGCCCACGGTTTTCTCAATCGGCAGGCTTTCACCGGTGATCGGTGCCTGGTCGATGGTGGATTGGCCGGCGGTGACTTCACCGTCCAGGCCGATGCGCTCCCCGGGCTTTACCCGCACGATTGCACCTAATTCAATGCTTTTGACTTCCTGTTCAGCCCACGAACCATCGGCCTGCTGCACCGTGGCCTGCTCCGGCGTCATCTGCATCAAGCCGCTGATGGCATTGCGCGCACGGTCCAGGGACTTGGCTTCGATCAACTCGGCCACGGTGAACAGGAACATCACCATGGCGGCTTCCGGCCATTGCCCGATCAGGATCGCACCGGTCACGGCAATGCTCATCAAGGCATTGATGTTCAGGTTGAGGTTTTTCAGGGCAATCCAGCCCTTTTTGTACGTGGTGAGGCCGCCGCTGAGGATTGACACCAGCGCCACCAACGCGATCACCCAGGTGGGCGCGACGCCGCTGAAGTGCAGCACTTCGGCCCCCAACGCACCCACGCCGGACAACGCCAGCGGCCACCAGTGTTTCTTGGCCGGAGGCTCAGCGGCTGGGGTGCCTTCTTCGATGGGATCCGCCTGCATCCCAAGGGATTTGATGGCGTCGATGATCGGCGCAGTGCTTGGCAAGTCATGGGTGACGCCGAGGATGCGGTTGATCAGGTTGAACTCAAGTTGCTGCACGCCGGCCAGCTTGCCCAGTTTGTTCTGGATCAGCGTCTGCTCGGTGGGGCAGTCCATGGCTTCGATGCGAAAGGTGCTCAACCGCGAGCCGGCGGTGGGCGCCTCGCTCAGTTGCACCAACGCCGGGGCCGGCGTTCCGGAACAGCAGGAGCCGCCGTGGCCGTGGTCATGCACAGGCGTGAGTTTTTTCGGGCCATGATCGTGGTCGTGATCATGCTCGTGTTTATGCGGGGTGTGGATGGAATCGCTCATTCTGTCGCGTCCGTAAAGGTGCCTGTTGCCAAGTAAAGACCCTGTAGCCACTATAGGGTCAAGCACCCATTTGGAGATTGCTGCGATGAAGATCGGCGAACTGGCCAAACTGACCGACTGCCCGGTGGAAACCATCCGTTACTACGAGAAGGAAGGCCTGCTGCCGCCCCCGGCGCGCACCGACGCCAACTACCGCGTGTACACCCAGGCGCACACCGAGCGACTGGTGTTTATCCGCAACTGTCGCAGCCTGGACATGACCCTGGAAGAAATCCGCAGCCTGCTGGGCTTGCGCGACAGCCCACAGGACCAGTGCGAAAACGTGAATGCGTTGATCGACGAGCATATCCACCATGTGAAAGCGCGGATCGATGGGCTGTTGGCGTTGCAGGAGCAATTGCTGGACCTGCGCCAACGCTGTGGTGGCGGACCGGAGTGTGGGATCTTGCAGCGGCTGGAAGTCAGCGGGAGTGTGGCGGCCAGCGAGGCTGAGCCCTCACATGTAGGGCGCAGCCATGGGCATTGATCAGATCGCCACGTCGGCCTTGATGCTTGGATCGGCGTCGTAACCGACGATTTCGAAGTCTTCGAACTTGTAGTCGTAGATCGATGCCGGTTTGCGCTTGATCACCAGCTCCGGCAGCTTCTTCGGCGTGCGCGCAAGCTGGGTGCGGATCTGTTCCATGTGATTGCTGTACGCGTGGGTGTCGCCGGTGGTGACGATGATCTCGTGAGGGATCAGGTCGCACTGCTGGGCCAGCATATGTGTGAGCAAGGCCAGCGCGGCGGTGTTGTACGGCAGGCCGAATAGCTTCACCCCCCACTTTTACTGCACATTACGCTGACTTGTAATGCCTTCCAAGCAACTTGGTATATGTGCATTATAGCTTTTGCACATTACCTGCGCAACCCCTAATACTGGATAAACCACCAGTTTTCTAAAGTCCTTTCCAAAGCTCATCTTCTCCTGAAGCCCCCGAAATACGGGGCCTCTAGCCAAGAAATTGACTCATCCTGGCAATGTGCTATCCATGGTGTCGGGGAAATCAATCGCCCTAGGATCAGCTCCAGCGCTTCCGCAGACGCTAAGACGCAAACAGCAGGGAGAATCGATGCGCCTAGATCAGATGCCATACCACTCAATGCCCACCTTGGCAGTTCTTCCGTTCCGGCAATTCCGCATCGGATGGACGTGGCAGCTGCGAGCACTAAAGCTCTTCCCCGAGTCCCAGCTGTCCTGGAAGCGTTACTTCTACGATAACGGCAGTGGCCATGCGAGGGCGGCTGTTTTCGCCTCCTACGAGGAGGCCATGGAAGCGGCAGACGAGTTCAACAGCCGCACCAATGAACTGGTGGCTCAGGCGGTACCAGATCCTGTGCTTCAGAGCTCAACCACCCTGAAAGTCGAGAAAGCACTGACGGCGGCGCGCCGCATCCAGGGAGAAGAGGAGCTCATGGAGCGCGAGGCGATCAAGCGGAACGCCAATCTGCCCCGGCTCCCCGCGCAAGAGCTGAAATTGCACAATACGATGGAGAGCTTGCTGCAACCGCTCCACGAGGAGCTTGAGCGTGCGCCTTACCTAGAAATAGTCGCCATACCGAGATTCAACATGTGCCTTCGCCGTGTCGATGACCAGACATGGGAACAGATCGGAGCCTTGTCTCCCAAACGCTCGCAGATCTGTCTGCGCGAAGTGACAGCCAAAGGGTTTGGTCTTTCGGGAGCCGACCACTGGGGAAGAACCAAAGCGCAGATACGCGCACTCTTACTGCCCCGAGCCAATCAGTTGCTGCAGTTAGCGAGCGTCAAGCAAATGCTCGCCGAGGCAAGGATGCGCGGCCAGAGGGTGCTGGTCTGCGGTGGCTTCGTGTTCTGGTATGAGGACGATGGGGTACCACGGTGGGTGGTGAAAAACACGGGTGGCGAGTCCAGTAGCGATGAAGGAAACACCTTGTGGCACGAGGGCACGATCCTATCCAGGAACCATGGCCGGATCGTCGTGCTTCCCTACATCAAGGAGAACGGGGAAAAAGTTCAAGGGCACACAAAGAATGCACCACACGATGGAAAGGCCATACCTCGGCACCCTGACCAGTACGTCACCCTGCCTTTTGAGATCCTGGATGGTGACCTCATGATCGGACTGTTTGGTGAACTCCACTATGAGTAACCCACAGACTAATCGGACATACGCGCACCCCACATCCCAGAAACAACGCATTAAGGCTTCTATTGAGTGGCCAAGTGCTATCTTACCAATCTCGACCTGCCGTCTCGCTGGGAGCATGACGTCGGCCAGTGGCAGTGGGCAAAACCGACATGTTCCGTATGTCGACGCTCGCTGATTGCCGGGGCCTGTGACTCGCCATGCCTTCAGCATTACGGCGAAACCGGTTTTCACAACATGCAAGGAGTGCAAGATGCAGTACGTGGCTTGTTTACGAGTTGGTCAGAATGACGTTAAGGCGCTGATAAATCTGGAAGACCACAGGCGGGAAGTCGTGGCTCCGCTGTTGGACATGCGAGGTGACGACGACAGACACCTTCAAACATTCCTAGCGAGTTGGACTGGGATCCTTTTTTCCTAGACGTTTCAAGAATAACGAAGGACGTTGGTGAAGAATTCATTACTACCAACGACCTGCACAATCCTCATGGCGCGTTTGAGAACAAACGTCGATTTTTCTCCGATGTGGCAGGCATCAACCAGAACGTCATACCAGTGGTTTCCTGGGTTGATGACGACCCCCAACGAGCAGTCATCCAAAGTGCACTGGCTCTCCAGAGCGATTTCCCACATATAGCTATCAGGGTTACCTGCCCGGAAAACCCCACTTCCACTTCATGGAACAGATTGCTGTCAATCCTGGATGCTCTTGAAAACCCGGACACCGCGACGGTGATTTTGGACTTCGGTGCCACAGCTCCGGCCAACACTGCCTCGGGGTCGGATTTCAATGTATCCCTGCGTCAACTCAACAGCTATCAGATACGAAATCTGGTTCTGATGAGCACCTCCTTCCCTATCGATAAGCCGGCCTCAAACACCTCACGTTCCTCCGCCTGCTACGACGTTGCGTGGCAAGCAAGGGTCGATACCAGTGGCATAGAGTCGGATATTGTCTACGGGGATTACGCCGCCACCAACCCAACCGCCTCGATGGAATACATACGAGGCATGCCTGTGCTTCCTTTTGCCTGCTATTACACGCCAACGGAATGGTGGCAACGACGCAAAGGTTCGGACAAGGAATTTGTGCGGTACATCGAAATTGCCCAGGAGATTAGAGGTTTGCCGGGTTATCACGGCGACGACTTTTGCTGGGCCACTCGCGAGTACAGCAGAATTGTCGCCACATCTACCGGCTACGGGAACAACGGAACATGGAACGGATTCAGAATCAATCAGCATATCTGCGCCATGATCCAGTCCATAGTAGATACTGACGGCTTCGATGACCTCGATGCCGATGACTTACTCTAACGGTAACGTTGTTTCAGGCTGACCAATACATGTGACCTGATCACATTCATGGGAAGGGCGTCGCTGAGCTGGCGGCGCACTTCTTTTATGAGGTCGCGACTTTTCGTTGGCACCCCATGCTGGTTCGCGAGTGCATCCAACTCGCTACGCCACAAAAATCCCGTAAGGTGGAATTTATCCTGGAGCTTGTTGGGCTTCGCCTTTCGAATCATCGCCATGCCGGAATAGTCATCGACGACGAGTACGCCAACATTCGGCAGACATGACTCAAGAGCCTTCACCAAGTGCTTTGAATGGCAGCATAGCCAGACTTCGTCAAAGCACGCCATATACGCCTGCTGCTGGCCCTCCCAGCGAGTCAAGGTGTCGGCATGGGACTTGATCTCAAAAGCGGTTAGCTTCCCATTGGCATGAACGAGATCGGCGCGTCTGGCCTTATCGATGAAGCACAGCTCCTCGATGAAGACGTCACTCTCTTCATGGGACATCGCTTTCGCGACCCACTGCTTGAGGATTGGGCGGATTTCGGTTGGATTCAACATGCGCGGATTATAGACAGACAGTTGAGGCTTCTCACGCTAAAAAAGCGCCCAGTCGTCGATCACCACAGGGCCCGCACGTGCGTGATACCTGTCCGGCACGGCGTGAAGACGATGACGCAAAGCCAAGCTTGGGCTAGGTAATTCCTGGCTTGACCAGCTTACCCCTGGCCGACCTCAGCCCCTAACGGTGGTCGATTCATAAGGCAGGCGACGCCTGCGAGCACGTGGTGAGTGGACGATCGTTTATTCCAACTGTAGCCGCCGAAACAGCTGGCTTGCCGAGCCAGCCGGTGCTTCCAGTATGAGTCACAACCTCATATGGCCATTGATTCGAGAGCAATTGCCATCATAATGACAGCGCTACGGCGGGCAGCCAAAAGGCCTGCTTGTACCCTGCTGTAGAAGCCTGTTAGCCGGAGATCAAGTCCTCTGGTTGAGGGTCGATGCGTAGGCGCGCTCAAAGGTATTCGAGAAACACTGATCCGTCGTGGTCTGTACGAAGGAACGAGATTTCGTCAGGGTAACCGTCTACGCCCATCAGCTTAACAATTCCATCTGCGTGCTCGTGCATACAGACCAAGGTGCACGTAGCTACATCTGTGGGAACCAGAGCCTCATGGAGGGTGTAGCGCTCAATGCAGTAGAAGTCTCCGACTTCAAGATTGAGCCTATCGGTTTCACTTACAGCTTCCCGTACCTCTGATTTGCGAAGTGTGTTCGCTGTTTTCTGAGCGTATCGGTTCCCATCATAGATGACTTCATACACAGGTTTACCTGAGGGGCAGTCTGACGTGACCGGCGTGCTTGTGTATTGGATGTTCGTCAGCGCGCCTGTGAGAATCCGGCTACTCACGTGAGTGTCGTGCAGGTGGATGCGCGCCGGCATTCCTGTTATTTCTCGATGACCGTTGGGCCACAGATGAAGTCGCCACTGCTCATCGACTGAGCGCTTTAGCAGCATCACATAGAAGCCATGCGGATGCTTCAGGCACCGTGGTTTGCGCTCGGCGATCCACATACGCAGTGCTTCCTTTATAGAGTGCGTGGGCGTAGTGGTCAGATGCTCTCTATCGAGGAAGCTAAGGTCAGTATGCATAAGGGGAGCCTGCACCTACGGCTGCCTCTGCTTTTGCAATGACTTTTGCAGGGATGGTGCCCAGGCCGAACATCTTTTGCAGAACCTCGGTAGGCGCCACGTCCATGGCTATTTCAATCGCTGAAGCTTCTGTGCGGATCAGGCCTAGCTCATGCGCATACGCTGCGTAATCGCGATGAGATCGGTGGTACCGGTATGCAAAGTCTTTCGGGTCTTCACGCGTGACGATGATCTCTTGAGAGGAGCCTTCGATACGGAATGTGGACAGGCGCTTGCTTAGGTAGAGCTGTACGTTCAGCAGAAGCGGATATTCCGCCTTGGCGCGTGCGATCGCGAGGATCGTAGCCAAAACCTCGGATTGAACGTACTCAACGTCCCACAGACGACTGTCGAATGTCGCGCTTTGCCGAAACCGGACGTACTGCTCACAAAGGGAGGCGTCTCTGAAATCCAGCAAAATGGCGTCAACACGGATTGGTTGCCGGTGTCTTTTGGCTTGCTCAAGAAGCTTTTGAAGCGTATCCGCTCTGAAATGCCGTCCCGTGCGCACGCTGATCTGGTAGTCGACAGAGTCCGCGACGATTCGATCAAGGTTCTGCGAAATGTCTTGAGGTAGAACGACGGCAGCTTTCTGCACCTCATTCGGATCGACGAAAAACGAAATGTACAGTGTCGAGAGAATGGCGAACGCGCCGCTAGCTACGACTGAGGTCAGGAAGCTGTTGAAAGCGACGAGCGCAGGGGGTTGATCAGGGCGATTGGCAATCCACACGATCGCCAGGAAGCAAAGGAGCAGCAATCCGCAGCTGGCGAGTAGGAAGCTTCTGCGCTGATGAGCAGAGCTGAAAATTCCCGAGAGAGACACGCTGGTTACCTTCTGAAATCCGTTTCGGTCGCGGATTTTGCTCGGCATGATGGCGCAATGCAAGTACGCTTCGCCTAGCGTCTTGATTTTCTCACGGCGCAAAAACGAATCGCAGTGCGAATTCGAAAGCATGAGCTAGGCTCTCACCGAGGCGATTTACGTCATCGAATCGCGAAAGAAAATGGTGAACCGGATGCGAAAAACGATGCGCGAAACGCGTCAGTAAACGTGTGACATGTCACAGCTACCTATTTCGTTACGTGATTCCTTTGTGCCATACTCGATTCACAACCTGTTTTTCAGCCTGGTTGATCGCCTAAAAGCTGCTGCTTACTTAAGCAGTACGATGATCAAAAAATGCTAAACCGGAGGCAAGCCGCTTCTGTGACCCGTACTGAATCTACTGAAGCACTTGCATGGGGTATGGTGCTTTAGGTTGAACGTTACCGCAGGTATTGAGTCGATGCAGTGAGGAAAGGCCGTTCGTCGGTCACTTGAGAAGGGGGCTGACGACGATCTGGATGGATTCGTATAATCCACCGCCTCACGAACCATGGCGAGTCATACACGCTTCGGCCGCGTAGCGTATTCCGATGTGAGACCGCGACCACCGGGAAGTGGAAAAAGGGGATAGAAAATGAGCGTTGAGCTTTTGTATGAGAAGGCCAGGAGCCAGATGGGTGCGACGGAAGCGGAGCGCCTGCGTAAGGCACGAGCCCGTACCGTTCTGATGACCAAAATCCTTGCTGCCCAAGCCAGAGCCCAAGCTGTTAACAGTGAGATGCTTGCTCGTACTTGCAGCCTGTAAATTTTTTATTTCCTAAAGCAGCCCTAGCGGCTGCTTTTTTTTGCGCGAAGAACAATGACTCCTTACCTCGTAACCGAATTTCAGCGCGAGACGCTGAGTGCCTTGATCCGCGAATGCTTCGGGTATGAATACCTGCAGATTTTTGACAAGGAGCAGGTGAAATATCTCTATGGCTACCTCCGCTCGCTCGGCGCGAAGACCATCCTCCTGGAGCCACGGTATACGGATCGAGATTTCCTAGAGGACTACTCTCGCTACTACGTCAAACGGTTCCGAAACGACGGTGAGGTATGTGGCCGGCTTCACTTCTTCAGTTGCAAGCTTGACCACAAGTCGTTCGACAGCATGATGCTCGATAGCGCGCGCCAGGACGTGTCTCGGGGTTGGCTGCAGGACAACTACTTGGGCTTCGTCCTGATCAAGCCCCTGAATAAGACATTCATCGGTAAGACCTGCCTGCGAACTGCAGGTGACTCCGGTACCGGCCCAGGTACCAAGAAGAAAATTTCTAAGCGCTACGACGTCAATTTATTCGGCATCAACCTTTCCGTTGAATCCATTGCATTCCAAGAACAGGACAAGGTTGTGGCTGCCTGCGCGACCACTGCGATTTGGACTGCCCTTCATGCTTTGCCTGGGCGTAACGTCAAGACCATCCCTTCTTGCAGCGAAATCACGATCTCAGCACTGAATTTTGTTGACGGCTCAAACAATGGATTTCCAAACAAGCATCTGACGCACAAGCAGATTCAACGTTCACTGGACGTAGAGGGCCTGCGTTATCACTCTTCGACACTCACTGAGACACCGAAGAAATGGTTCCAAGGCTATGCCTGTGCTCACATTGACAGTGACATACCGGTGATTCTCGCAGGCTTTGTCTATGGGCCTCAAAAGGCTAAAGCTAGCGAGGCAGAGCCAGAAGAGGACGCGCTTTCTGAAGCTGAACGTCTCTCTGTCCTTGAGGAATACGGTGACGGCCTTTCGGATGAAACGCGTGCACAATTGCTGGCTGGTAACGGGGCCACTGTAGGGCAATCGGTCTGCTTGAAGGGGGGTCATGCAATCACTCTTCTTGGCTACGACTTCCGCGATAGCGCGCAGTGGATCTATGTCCACGATGATCGCCTCGGCCCGTACGCGAGAGCTCAATTGATTGAGGCCACCAGCTTCATTGATCTTCACGCCGGTAACGGTTTTGAAGCTAGCGATGAGGTGAAAAACTCTCTCAAAAATCGCTGGGCGTTGGCATTCAGTCAGTGGGATGACGAAAAGCAGGTGTGGCTTTCTCCTCACGAAATTCTTGTGCCTGACATGGGCATTGTGCCGACTGATAAAAAGGCGCGACTTGAATTCCGCTACGCGCATGACACCGCCGCAATTCTCCTTGGTCATATCAAAAAGTGGATGGCCGAGATCTGTGACAGCTCTGAGCTTGAGCATCAGGATTGCCGCTACACTATCAAGCTGTCTCCCATTTCCCAGATTCGCAGCGAAATCGTGGGGATGAATCGCCCCGGGTTTCCTAGACACTCTCCAGGCTCGCTGCGTAAC
>NZ_AOHM01000008.1:0-78635 GCF_000510895.2 Pseudomonas sp. FH1 | reverse complement strand
ACATCCTGCTCCCAAAGCAGGCGCGCTACCGGACTGCGCTATACCCCGATATTGAAATTGGCTCCGTGACCAGGACTCGAACCTGGGACCCAATGATTAACAGTCATTTGCTCTACCGACTGAGCTATCACGGAACTACATATTTCAAAGTACTACGTTGTTGCTGACTACCTTCTCTTCGACTTGTTCGTATCGCTACGTTCATGTCTCTGAGGCGCGCTATTCTACAATCTTAAAAACCCCTGTCAACCCTTTAAATTGCTTTTAAGACAATGATTTGCGCTTGTTTCTGATTTCTTCTTGGGGAGAAGAAACCCGTGGGCTGACGTTGCTGCGGGGCGCACTTTACAAGCCTTTGCCTTACAGTTCAACGCCCTATCGAAAAAAAAAGGCCCCGCAATGCGGGGCCTTCTCTTATTACCCAACAGACTGGGATCAGTGGAAGACGATTTCGTCGTTTTCCACCGTCGCCTCGACGCTGGTGCCAGGCATGAAGCTGCCGGACAGGATCAGCTGGGCCAGCGGGTTCTCGATCCAGCGCTGAATCGCACGCTTCAAAGGCCGTGCGCCATACACCGGGTCGTAACCGACCGCGATCAGCTTGTCCAACGCCTCGCTGCTCAATACCAGGTCCAGCTCGCGCTCTGCCAGGCGACTACGCAGGCGGCCCAACTGGATCTCAGTGATGCCCGCGATCTGATCCCGTGCCAGAGGCTCGAAGATCACCACTTCGTCGACCCGGTTGATGAACTCCGGACGGAAGTGACTGGTCAGCGCATCCATCACGGCAGCACGCTGGCCTTCACGATCACCCACCAACTCCTGGATCTGTGCCGAGCCCAGGTTGGAGGTCATCACGATCACCGTGTTGCGGAAGTCCACGGTACGCCCGTGGCTGTCCGTCAGACGGCCATCTTCCAGCACCTGCAGCAGGATGTTGAACACATCCGGGTGCGCCTTCTCGACCTCATCCAGCAGGATCACCGAGTAAGGCTTGCGCCGCACGGCTTCGGTCAGGTAACCACCCTCTTCGTAGCCTACATAGCCTGGTGGTGCGCCGATCAAGCGAGCCACCGAGTGTTTCTCCATGAATTCGGACATATCGATCCGCACCATGGCCTCTTCAGTATCAAAGAGGAACTCGGCCAAGGCCTTGCACAGCTCGGTCTTACCCACGCCGGTCGGGCCGAGGAACATGAACGAGCCGCTCGGACGGTTCGGGTCGGACAAACCGGCCCGCGAACGCCGTACCGCGTTGGACACTGCCACCACGGCCTCTTCCTGACCGATCACGCGCTGGTGCAACAGGCTTTCCATCTTCAGCAGCTTGTCGCGCTCGCCTTCGAGCATTTTCGACACTGGAATGCCGGTCCACTTCGAGACGACTTCGGCGATTTCTTCCTCGGTCACCTTGCTGCGCAGCAACTGGTTCTCAGGCTTGCCGTGCTGGTCGACCATCTGCAGGCTGCGCTCCAGGTCCGGGATCACCCCGTACTGCAACTCGGCCATGCGGTTCAGGTCACCTTTACGGCGCGCGGCTTCCAGCTCCTGGCGGGACTGCTCGATCTTTTGCTGGATCTGCGCAGAACCTTGCACTTCGGCTTTTTCCGAAGTCCAGATTTCTTCCAGGTCCGAATACTCACGTTCCAGACGGACGATTTCTTCCTGAAGTTTTTCCAGGCGTTTCTTCGCCGCGTCGTCTTCTTCTTTCTTCAGGGCCTGGGACTCAACTTTCAGTTGAATCAGGCGCCGATCCAGGCGATCGAGCACTTCCGGCTTGGAATCGATCTCCATGCGGATGCGGCTGGCCGCTTCGTCGATCAAGTCGATGGCCTTGTCGGGCAACTGACGGTCAGTGATGTAGCGATGGCTCAATTTGGCCGCCGCAATGATCGCGCCGTCGGTGATTGCCACCTTATGGTGGACCTCATAACGCTCTTTCAGGCCACGCAGGATCGCGATGGTGTCCTCTTCGCTCGGTTCTTCCACCAGTACTTTCTGGAAGCGACGCTCAAGGGCCGCATCCTTTTCAATGTACTGGCGATATTCGTTGAGCGTCGTGGCACCGACACAATGCAACTCGCCCCGGGCCAAGGCTGGCTTGAGCATGTTGCCCGCATCCATGGAGCCTTCGCCTTTACCGGCGCCGACCATGGTGTGCAGTTCGTCGATAAACAGAATGATCTGCCCTTCCTGCTTCGACAGTTCATTGAGCAGGGATTTCAGGCGCTCTTCGAACTCGCCACGGAACTTGGCACCGGCAATCAGCGACCCCATGTCCAGGGACAGCAGGCGCTTGCCTTTGAGGCCGTCCGGCACTTCACCATTGATGATGCGCTGGGCCAGGCCCTCGGCAATCGCGGTTTTACCCACGCCAGGCTCACCGATCAGCACCGGGTTGTTCTTGGTGCGACGTTGCAGGACCTGGATGGTGCGACGGATTTCATCGTCACGGCCGATCACCGGGTCAAGCTTGCCTTCTTCGGCGCGCTTGGTCAGGTCGACGGTGTATTTATCCAGGGCTTGGCGCGACTCCTCATGGTTGGGGTCGTTCACCGCGTCGCCGCCGCGCAGGTTGTTGATGGCGTTTTCCAGGGCTTTCTTGCTCACGCCCTGGCCCAGCAACAACTTGCCGAGCTTGCTGTTCTCGTCCATGGCGGCGAGCAGCACCAGTTCGCTGGAGATGAACTGGTCGCCCTTCTGCTGGGCCAGACGGTCTGCCTGGTTAAGCAGGCGCGCCAGGTCCTGGGACATATTCACGTCGCCAGTCGGATTTTGGATTTTCGGCAGTTGGTCGAGCTCTTTGCTCAACTCCTTGCGTAGGCTGTTGACGTCGAAGCCCACCTGCATCAGCAAGGGCTTGATAGAACCACCTTGCTGCTCCAGGAGCGCCTGCATCAAGTGTGCAGGCTCAATGGCTGGGTGGTCGAGGCCCACCGCCAGGGATTGAGAGTCAGATAACGCCAACTGCAATTTGCTGGTTAAACGATCTATACGCATTAGTCACCTTCCTTTTGAGCAGGCCGGAGCTATAAAACATTCCTGAATGAAGAAACCTGCCAGATACCCTTATAGATGGGGTGGATTCTGGGAGTTTCAAGCTTCGGACAGTTGACGCAGATCAGAGGAGTCTAGCGTTCCAGCCAGATAAGGGAGGCAAACCGACCGGTGCGTGGGCTACGGCGATAAGAAAAGAAGTGCGGGTCGGTCACGGTGCAGAATCCGCCACCATAAACAGCAGTGACACCCCGTGCAGCCAGACGCAAACGGGCCAGCTGATAGATGTCGGCCATGAACTTGCCGGGATTGCGGCTGGGCACAAAGGCTTCAGCGCTGATCGGCTGTTGCTGCATGAAGGCTTCACGCACTTCCGGGCCGACTTCAAAGGCTTGCGGACCAATCGCCGGGCCGAGCCAGACCAGCACTTCGTCGGGTTCGACATCCAGGCTTTCGAATGCCGCTTCCAACACGCCCGCCGCCAGGCCTCGCCAACCAGCATGGGCTGCGGCGACGCGAGTGCCAGCACGGTTGCAGAACAGTGCGGGCAGGCAGTCGGCAGTCATTGAGGTGCAAGCGATGCCAGGGGTGCTGGTCCAACTGCCATCAGCTTCAGCGGTGCGGCCTGGGTCAGCTTCGACCACAGTCACACCATGAACCTGACGCAGCCAGGCCGGCTGGATATCAAAGGCATCACTTAAACGACGGCGATTCTCAAGGACAGCCTCCAGGCTGTCCTCGACGTGATCGCCCAGATTGAGGCTGTCGAACGGCGCCAGGCTGACGCCGCCCGCACGGGTGGTGACGCAGGCTTTCACCTGAGCCGGCGCAGGCCAGTCAGGAATCAGCCAGTCACTCATCCGATAAACGCCTCGCGATCCTGCTTGAGCAGCGACAACAACCAGACCAGATCGTCCGGCAGAGGCGATTCCCAGCTCATCCGCTTACCACTCGTCGGATGGTCCAGTTCCAGGAAGCGCGCATGCAGTGCCTGGCGTGGGAAGGTTTTCAACGATTCAACCATGGTCTGGCTGGCCGCAGGCGGAATACGGAAACGACCACCGTAGGCCGGATCGCCGACCAACGGGAAGTTGATGTGCGCCATGTGCACGCGAATCTGGTGCGTACGACCGGTTTCCAGCTTGACCCGCACGTGGGTGTGGGAACGGAAACGCTCCAGCACACGGTAGTGGCTGACGGCCTGCTTGCCGCCTTCCATCACCGCCATACGTTGGCGCTGCTGGCCGTGGCGACCGATGGGAGCGTTGATCTTGCCACCCGCCACCACCACGCCGATCACGATGCACTCGTAGATCCGGCTGACGCTGCGGCTTTGCAATTGTGTGACCAACTGCGTCTGCGCCTGAATGGTCTTGGCCACCACCATCAAGCCGGTGGTGTCCTTGTCCAGACGGTGCACGATGCCGCAGCGCGGGACATTGATGATGTCCGGCACGTGGTGCAGCAGGGCATTGAGCAAGGTGCCATCAGCGTGCCCGGCTGCCGGGTGAACCACCAGGCCTGCGGGTTTGTTGATGACCAGGATGTCGTCGTCTTCATAGACGATATCCAGCTCGATGTCCTGGGCGACCCATTCTCCCTGGGCTTCCTGCTCGGCAGTCAGCTCAAGAATCGCACCGCCATGGACTATGTCTCGCGGGCGGATAACCGCTCCATCCACAGTCAGGCGGCCGTCTTTGATCCAGGCGGAAAGGCGCGAGCGCGAGTGCTCAGCGAATAATTGTGCGGCGACTTGATCGAGGCGTTGGCCGCCCAATTCGGACGGCACCTCTGCGCGAAGTTCAATTTTATCGGACATGCTCAGACTAGGCGTGGCACAGCCTTTGGTTTCGGCTGCGCGCTTGTGGTTAAATACGGCGTCTTTTGCCCCGAGGCTTTCAACGGGGCGCTCATCATAACAGGACGGCCCCGCCCAAGACAGCGGCCGTCATAGGGACGCAAGCCGCCATGCAAGTGAAACACCTGCTGCTGATCGCCATCCTCGCCATGACTGCTGCTTGCTCGTCAACAAAGGAAGTCGTCGACGAAAACCTGAGCGAAGTCGAGTTGTACCAACTGGCTCAGAAAGACTTGGACAATAATAGCTTCACCAGCGCCACAGCGAAGCTGAAGGCACTGGAGTCGCGCTATCCGTTCGGGCGCTACGCCGACCAGGCCCAGCTCGAGCTGATCTACGCCAACTACAAGAACGCCGAGCCGGAAGCTGCCAAGTCCGCCGCCGAGCGTTTCATCCGCCTGCATCCGCAGCACCCGAACGTCGACTACGCCTACTACATGAAGGGCCTGACCTCGTTCGACCAGGACGTCGGCCTGCTGGCGCGCTTCCTGCCGCTGGACATGACCAAGCGTGACCCGGGCGCTGCCCGCGACTCCTACAACGAGTTCGCCCAGCTGACCAGCCGCTACCCCAACAGCCGCTACGCGCCGGACGCCAAGCAGCGCATGATCTACCTGCGCAACCTGCTGGCTTCCTACGAGATCCACGTGGCCCACTACTACCTGACCCGTCAGGCCTACGTAGCCGCCGCCAACCGTGGTCGTTATGTCGTAGAGAACTTCCAGGAAACCCCTTCGGTGGGTGACGGCCTGGCCGTGATGACCGAGGCTTACCAGCGTCTGCACCTGGACGAGCTGGCCAGCACCAGCCTGGAAACCCTGAAGCTCAACTACCCGGATCACCCAAGCCTGAAAGACGGCCAGTTCGTGCCTCAGGTTGCTGAAGCCGACAACCGTTCGTGGCTGAGCAAGTACACCCTGGGCCTGATCGAGTCCCGTCCACCGCTGCCGCCTGGCGAAACTCGTGCCAACCAGGACGTGATCAAGCAGTACCAGGACGCCAAGGACGCCATTCCTTCGGAGCTCAAGCCGCATGACGAGAACGGCGACGTGATCAACGAAGAAGAGCCTGAGGCCCTGGGCAACAACCAGGATCGTTCGTGGTTCAGCTACATGACCTTCGGTGTGTTTGACTGATAGCACCCAGCGTCATCAAGAAGGAGCCTTTCGAGGCTCCTTTTTTGTGGGTGATATTTATTGCGCTGTGCGCCTGGCACGTCCTTGGCTAAACTGGCGCATTCCTTGTCGAGAAACTGCCCATCATGCTCCGTCTATTGTTCTGGATTGCCGTCATTGCCGCCGCAGTATGGTTCTGGCGCAAATTCAAAAGCCCGGCCGCCAAGCAGCATCGCGCCAGCGAGCCTGACGCAGCCTTGATGGTGCGCTGCGCCCACTGCGGCGTGCACCTGCCACAGGATCGCGCCTTGAGCTCGCGCCAGGAGTGGTATTGCACCCAGGCGCATCTGGAACAAGGACCGAAGTCTATCCAGCGTTGATCCGACCTTCGGGCGCATAAGGCGCGGGGTCGATGATCGGCGTACGCGCCAGCAGCAGGTCGGTAAACAACCGGCAGGACGCCGGCGCCAGCACCAGGCCATTGCGGTAATGCCCGCAGTTGAGCCACAAGCCGCTGAAGCCCGGCACTGGGCCGATGTAAGGAATGCCTTCCGGCGAACCGGGGCGCAATCCGGCCCAGTGCCCAACCACCTCGGCGCCCGCCAGGGCGGGAATCAACTCCACCGCGGATGCCTTGAGGCTTTGCAGCGCTGTTTCGGTGGGGGTCTTGTCGAAACCTTCATGCTCCAGGGTACTGCCGATCAAGATGTGCCCGTCACGCCGCGGGATCGCATAACGCCCCTTGGCCAGGACCATGCTCGACAGGAAATCCGAAGCGCATTTGTACAGGATCATCTGGCCCTTGACCGGCTCGACCGGCAGCGACAGGCCCAACGTACCCAGCAATTCACCGCTCCAGGCGCCAGCCGCCAATACGACCTGATCGCCGAAGATCGGCCCATTGGCGGTGTTCACCCCCACGACATTGCCCGCATCCAGAACAAACCCTGTCACTTCAGATTGCTCGTGAACGGTCACGCCGGGCAACGCCAGCAGCGCCGCCTTGAGGGATTTGACCAGGCGCGGATTGCGCACATTGGCGACGTCAGCCATGTAGATCGCGCTGGAGTACCCGCCGCCCAGCACTGGGACGGCATCATGGGCAGCCGAGACATCCACTTTGCTCAAGGGGCGTCCTTCTCGCGCAGCCCAGGCCAGGGCTTCGGCTTCGTCGTCCAGGTCCAGCCAGTAAAGGCCGGTGGTATGCACCTCTGGATCAACCCCCGTCTGGGCGAACAGGCGCTGCGCCAGCTGTGGATAAAAGTCCTGTGACCAATGTGCGAGTGCAGTGACAGCCGGGCTGTAGCGCCACGGATACAGCGGCGAGACAATACCGCCGCCCGCCCAGGAGGACTCCTGTCCCAACCCCGCGCGCTCCAGCAGCACCACGGCTTGCCCTTGGGTCGCCAGGTTGAACGCCGTCAACAAACCGATGACCCCGCCACCGACAATCACTACCTGCTGTTGCTCTGCCATCATTTGATCCAGCCGATAAATAGGAACACGCGCACCTGGCGCCCAGTCGTCCAGCACCCTCATCATTGCCCCCAGCACAGCTTGCGCGACATGTCCGGGGCGGCGCCCGGATTGGTCCGCGCACCGGCGCTGGTCAGGCTGAAGTCGCCGCAAAGGTCGCCGGTCATCACCGAGCCGACGCCAGGCGTAGCCACCAACTGGAAATCCTGAGGGTTCAATGCAGCGGTGATTCTATAGCGATCGTTGCCCTCGCTGACGCCGCTTGCATCAATAAAAGTGCCGGCCTTCGTATAAAAACGCTCCAGGTGCTGAGCCTGGTCGGTCAATAACGCGACGATTTCCGCGCGATAGACCTTTTTCATATGGCCGGTGTAGCCGGGGTAAGCAATCCCAGCCAGCACCGCAATGATCACCACGGCGATCAGTAACTCGATCAGGGTAAAGCCCTGGCTATCCATGCCCATTTCAACGCTCCTTATTGAAGTTGCCGCCAGGCCACCCGCCGAAAACGCGAGCCGCCCTCCTCTTCTACCCGCGCATAGACGCTCTCCAGCACCGTGCGCAATTGGCCGCTTAACCCGACGGCCGTCACACGATATGCGTCGGCCACCGTTTGTGGTGGTACATGCGCCAGCCCCACCGCAGATCCCAGGGATTGAATGCCGTACAGACCTCCGCTCAGTGCAACCCAAGTGACACCCGAGACAGGGTCCAGCCCAGCCCCAACCACCGAATAGGCGGCGGCCGGCGGTGCACAGGTGACAATCGACCGGCACGGCAGCAGCGTCGCAAATGACCGCTGCACGCTCGACTCTCCGCGTCGCAAGCCACTCTCGGCGCTTTGCAGCGACTGATTGCGGTGCCAGAGGCTAGCGGTGACCTTTTGCTGGGTGACCGCGCCTTGCATGGAGGACAAACCGATCAGCGACAACAGCAGCAACAACACCAGGCTGATCAGCAGCACCATGCCGGCCTGCCGCAGGCGAATAGGCTCTTTAAGCTTCATGGCGGCGCTACCCCAGACGATTTCGCAGCGCCGCCACGACGCTGTAGGTTTGATCCTTCACGCGTCCGGCGGGGTCTTGCAGTGTCATCAGGATGCGCACGCTGCGTATCAAGCCCAGGTCCGCCGGGCTCGCGTCGTAACGCGCCACCTCCGTCGACGAGGGTTTGGCAGCCACGCCAAAGCTGATATCGAAAGCCTGCACGTTATCCACCAGCACCGCCTTGGCCGGGGCCGCAGGCGTGCTGACTTTCAATTGACCGGCTTCGAAGGTGTAGGTGATCTGGCGCAGCGCAAAGCGGATTTGTCCGAGGGCAGGCACAGGAGAACTACCGCCGTAGGCCTGGGCGGTGCCCGTGCAGTCGGACAATACGGTCCAGTCAGCCTTCCCATTCTCGTTACCAACATCTGCCGTGACTAGCGTCAGCGACTTCGCCCCCGCCTCGATCTTCCAACTGACAGGCTGATCAAAGGCCGGCGGGGCATTGTCGATAAACGCCGTGCCCAAACAGCCAAACATGCCCGCCTGGCGAATATCCTGGGTCATCTTGCCCAGCACGAACCGTGCGTCATCCTGCAGCAACATCGCAGCCTGCTGGCTGGCGTGGGTGGCTCTGGAACCAATCAGCACCTGGGTCCCCCCCAGCACCAATACCAAGCCCATGGCCAACGCCAGCAGCAATTCCACCAGGCTGAATCCCCCAACTCGACGCCTCATTGCGCCCCCCTCGATTCATCGCTGACGCGACTGGTCAGGGTGAATGTTTCCCGAGCCCCCGGCCTGTTCGTGCCCCGGCTATCGTCCCAACTGATGCTGACAGTCACCTCACCCGCACTGACCGACACCGAGCCTTTCGCGCTCGCCCCGGCGAAGCCGAGGATATTGGCCTCGAAATCATGCAAGTCCAGGTCGCGCACGCTGGCAGACGCGCTGCTGGCCGGCGCACGTTCGGCCCGGCCCCAGGAGTAGTCGACAGCGGAATTGGCGCGGATTCGGTCAAGCATGTCGTAGGCAATGAAACTGGCCTGGCTGGTCATTCGGGAACTGTCTGTGTACTTGAGCGCATTGAGCTGGATCACCGCCGCGCCCAGCAGGCCAATGGCGAGAACCATCACGGCAACCAGCACCTCGATCAGCGTCATGCCGATTTGGTGTCGAGAAAAATCCTGAGGAAAACCGCTGTTGGGGCAGACAAGCATTACCGTCGTCATCCGTGTCGAGGTCCGAAAAAAGCAGGAAAAATCTGCTGTGCGGCCCAAGACTAGCGCCGGTTTTTCGCTCGTGCTGCTCCCGGAACAAAGGGAAATACTTTGGACATGAAGGCCATCATTCGGCGTAACGCACGGGGCGCTATACCTAGGACTGCACCTGAATCCAAGGAGGGACGATACATGCGCCAACAAGGTTTCACCCTGATTGAACTGCTGCTCGGACTGATCGTGAGCGGCATCCTGGCCAGCCTGGCAACCCCGAATTTCAAGGGATTGCTGGAATCACAGCAGCGACACAGCGCGGCACAGTCCTTGACCGCAGGCCTGCGCTACGCACGCTCTGAAGCCATCGCCCGTAACCAACCGGTGGTCATTCATGCACGGGAAGACGACTGGAGCCAGGGTTGGCGGGTCATTGTGGATGTGAGCGGACGCGGCTACCTGGATGACGACAACCCCGTGCTGCGGGAGCATCAGGATAACGGTCGTGTGCCAATAGTCGGCAATGGGCCGGTCAAGAACCAGGTGCGCTTCAGCGGATTGGGCGAACCGGTGTTTTCAGGGGGAGGTTTTCGCGCGGGCACTGTGCATGTATGCGAGATGGATCAAGCGCAGAGCCTGTATCAGGTGGTACTGGCGCCCAGCGGGCGCATCAGCCTGCGCAGCGAGCGTGCCGAGCAGGCGTTGTGCCGGAGTGACTCCGGCACACAGGCACTCAGAGCAGCGAGCGAACCCGCAGTTCCTTGGGCATAGAGAAGGTGATGTTCTCTTCGCGCCCAGCCAGTTCGTCGGCACCGGTGGCACCCCAGGCATGCAGTTGCTGGATAACGCCGCGCACCAGCACTTCCGGGGCCGAAGCGCCCGCCGTGATACCGATACGCTCGACGCCATCGAACCAGCTACGCTGCATGTCTTCGGCGCCGTCGATCAGGTACGCCGGAGTTGCCATACGTTCCGCCAACTCACGCAAGCGGTTGGAGTTGGAGCTGTTGGGGCTGCCAACGACCAAAACCACATCGCATTCATCGGCCAATTGCTTGACCGCGTCCTGTCGGTTTTGAGTGGCGTAGCAGATGTCATCCTTACGTGGCCCGCCAATGGCCGGGAAGCGGCTGCGCAGCGCGTCGATCACGCGGCTGGTGTCGTCCATCGACAGGGTGGTCTGGGTCACGAATGCCAGGCGCTCGGGGTTGTGTACCTGCAGGTTGGCGACGTCTTTTTCGTCCTCCACCAGGTAAATCGCCCCGCCATTGCTGGCGTCGTACTGGCCCATGGTGCCTTCGACTTCCGGGTGGCCGGCATGACCGATCAGGATGCACTCTCGACCGTCACGGCTGTAGCGCGCGACTTCGATATGCACCTTGGTCACCAGCGGGCAGGTGGCATCAAAAACTTTGAGGCCACGGCCTGCCGCTTCGGTACGCACAGCCTGGGAAACACCGTGGGCGCTGAAGATGACAATGACGTCGTCCGGCACCTGGTCCAGCTCTTCGACAAAGATGGCGCCACGCGCGCGCAGGTCTTCGACCACGAATTTGTTGTGGACGACTTCATGACGCACGTAAATCGGCGGCCCGAAGACTTCCAGGGCGCGGTTGACGATTTCGATCGCCCGGTCCACGCCGGCGCAGAAGCCACGGGGGTTGGCGAGTTTGATTTGCATGCTGTGCCTCGTGTCTTGCCCTGTAGGAGCGAGCTTCTTGTGGCGAGGGAGCTTGCTCCCGCTGGGCTGCGCAGCAGCCCCAAAACAGTCCAGACATATCTCTATGATCAGTTTGGGAGCGCTACGCACTCCAGCGGGAGCAAGCTCCCTCGCCACAACAAGCCCCGTCCCACAATAGGCCGGAATCTTCTGTTAGATCGCTTTAACGTCGATGATTTCAACATCAAAGGTCAAGGTTTTACCGGCCAACGGGTGGTTGAAGTCGATGGTCACTTGCGCGTCATCGAAGGTTTTCACCACGCCAGGCAGTTCGGTATTCGCCGCATCATTGAAGATCACCAACAGGCCTTCCGACAGGTCCATGTCCTGGAACTGCGAACGCGGGATGATCTGCACGTTTTGCGGGTTGGGCTGGCCAAAGGCGTTTTCCGGCAGGATCTGCAGGGTGCGCTTGTCGCCGGCCTTGAAGCCGAACAGGGCCGCTTCGAAACCCGGCAGCAGGTTGCCATCGCCGACCTTGAAGGTGGCCGGGGCTTTGTCGAACGTGCTGTCGACCGTATCGCCATTCTCCAGGCGCAGTGCGAAATGCAAGGTGACTTCCGTGTTCTGGCCGATGCGTTGCTCAGCCAATACCTGATCAGTCATTAACGGTCTCTCCGGTTTTCTTACTTTTGAACATGTCCAACGCCAGCATGATTGCACCAACGGTGATGGCGCTGTCGGCAAAGTTGAACGCCGGGAAGTACCAGCGGTTCTGCCAATGCACTAGGATAAAGTCGATCACATGGCCAAGGGCAATGCGGTCGTAAAGATTGCCCAGCGCGCCACCCAGTACCAGGGCCAAGGCGATAGCCAGCCAGGTGTCATCGCGACCAAGACGCTTGAGCCACACCACCAGCACCGCACTGACCACCACGGCGATCAGGGCGAACAGCCAGCGCTGCCAGCCACCGCCATCAGCCAAAAAGCTGAAAGCGGCACCGGTGTTGTAGGCCAGGGTCCAGCTGAAGTAATCCGGGATCACCACAATCTGCTGGAACATCTGCAGGGAGCCTTCGAAATGAGCCTTGCTGACCTGGTCAATGACCAGAACCAGCAGACTCAGTACGAGCCAGCCCAGACGTCCGAAACGGCTGGCATCAGGCATAGTGGCGAACCTCACCGGCACCCGAGATGTTGTCGACGCAGCGACCACAGATTTCCGGATGCTCAGGGTTCACGCCGACGTCTTCACGGCAGTGCCAGCAACGGGCGCACTTAGGGAAGGCCGATTTGACCACTTTGAGCTTGAGGCCCGGCACTTCGGTGGCGACCGCGTCCGCCGGGGCCTGGGCGAATGGCGCCAGGCTCGCGGTAGAGGTGATCAGCACGAAGCGCAGTTCGTTGCTCAGCTTGGCCAGGTCGGCGGTCAAGCCGTCCTCGGCGAACAGGGTGACTTCGGCTTGCAGGTTGCCACCGACGGCCTTGGCAGCACGCTGCACTTCCAGCTCCTTGTTCACCGCAACCTTCACGGCCATCACGCCTTCCCAGTACTCGCGGCCCAGTTCGAAGTCGGCCGGCAATTCGGTCAGGCCTTCGTACCAGGTGTTGAGCATCACGGACTCGTTACGCTCGCCCGGCAGGTATTCCCACAGCTCGTCGGCGGTGAAAGCCAGGATCGGCGCGATCCAGCGCACCAGCGCTTCGGAGATGTGATACAGCGCGGTCTGCGCCGAGCGGCGAGCCTTGCTGTTGGCGCCGGTGGTGTACTGGCGGTCCTTGATGATGTCGAGGTAGAAACCACCCAGCTCCTGCACGCAGAAGTTGTGAATCTTCGAGTACACGTTCCAGAAGCGGTATTCGCCGTAGTTTTCCTGCAACTCGCGTTGCAGCAACAAGGTACGGTCCACGGCCCAACGGTCGAGGGCAAGCATGTCCTCGGCCGGCAGGATGTCGGTGGCCGGGTTGAAACCGGTCAGGTTCGACAGCAGGAAGCGTGCGGTATTACGGATGCGGCGGTAGGCATCGGCGCTGCGGGCCAGGATCTGGTCCGATACGGCGATTTCGCCCGAATAGTCGGTCGACGCAACCCACAGGCGCATGATGTCGGCGCCCAGGGTGTCGTTGATCTTTTTCGGCTCGATCACGTTCTTCAGCGACTTGGACATCTTGCGGCCCGTCTCGTCGACGGTGAAGCCGTGGGTCAGCAGTTCGCGGTACGGCGCGTGGTTGTCGATGGCGCAACCGGTCAGCAACGACGAGTGGAACCAGCCACGGTGTTGGTCGGAGCCTTCCAGGTACAGGTCGGCACGCGGGCCGGTCTCGTGACCCATCGGGTGCGAGCCGCGCAGCACGTGCCAGTGGGTAGTACCCGAATCGAACCACACGTCGAGGGTGTCGCTGATCTTGTCGTACTGCGGCGCTTCGTCGCCCAACAGTTCGGCGGCGTCCAGCTTGAACCAGGCCTCGATGCCTTCCTGTTCAACGCGCTGGGCCACTTGTTCCATCAGTTCGACGGTACGTGGGTGCAGCTCGCCGCTTTCCTTGTTCAGGAAGAACGGGATCGGCACGCCCCAGTTACGCTGACGGGAGATGCACCAGTCCGGACGGTTGGCGATCATCGAGTGCAGGCGCGCCTGGCCCCAGGCCGGGACGAACTTAGTGTCCTCGATGGCTTTGAGCGAGCGCACACGCAGGGTGTCGCCGCTGGTGGGCTCTTTGTCCATACCGATGAACCACTGCGCGGTGGCGCGGTAGATCAGCGGGGTCTTGTGGCGCCAGCAGTGCATGTAGCTGTGCTGGATGGTGGCGGTTTGCATCAGCGCACCGACCTCACGCAGCTTTTCGATGATCGGCTGATCGGCCTTGAAGATGAACTGACCGCCGAAGAACTCCAGCGACGGTACATACACGCCGTTGCTTTGCACCGGGTTGATGATGTCGTCGTTGACCAGGCCGTACTTCTTACAGATCACAAAGTCGTCTACGCCATAGGCAGGCGAGCAGTGAACGATACCGGTGCCCGAACCCAGCTCAACGTAGTCAGCCAGGTACACCGGCGACAGGCGGTCATAGAACGGGTGGCGGAAGTTGATCAGCTCCAGCGCGCTGCCGGTGGTGGTCGCGATGACCGAACCTTGCAGCTCGTAGCGGGCCAGGCAGGCCTCGACCATTTCCTCGGCCAGCACCAGCAGGCGATCACCGACGTCCACCAGGGCATAGGTGAACTCCGGGTGCACGTTCAGCGCCTGGTTGGCCGGGATGGTCCACGGGGTGGTGGTCCAAATCACGATGGCGGCCGGCTTGGCCAGGGAAGAGAGGCCAAAGGCCTCGGCCAGCTTGGCGTCGTCGGCGATCGGGAAGGCCACGTCGATGGTCGAGGACTTCTTGTCTTCGTACTCGACTTCCGCTTCAGCCAGGGCCGAACCGCAGTCGAAGCACCAGTTCACAGGCTTGAGGCCCTTGAACACGAAACCGCCCTTGACGATCTCGGCCAAGGCACGGATTTCCCCGGCCTCGTTCTTGAAGTTCATGGTCTTGTAGGGATTGTCCCACTCGCCCAGCACACCCAGGCGGATGAATTCGGACTTCTGCCCTTCGATTTGTTCGGTGGCGTAGGCACGGCACAGTTCGCGGGTTTTATCCGCGCCCAGGTTCTTGCCGTAGGTCACTTCGACTTTGTGTTCGATCGGCAGGCCGTGGCAGTCCCAACCCGGCACGTACGGCGCGTCGAAGCCCGACAGGGTTTTCGAGCGCAGGATCATGTCCTTGAGAATCTTGTTCAGCGCATGACCGATGTGAATCGTGCCGTTGGCATAAGGAGGGCCGTCGTGCAGGACGAATTTCGGACGATCCTTGCCAATTTCGCGCAACTTTCCGTACAGGCCAATACTGTCCCAGCGCTGCAGGATCTGCGGTTCGCGCTGTGGCAGGCCGGCCTTCATTGGGAAGGCGGTGTCCGGAAGGTTTAGCGTGGCTTTATAGTCGGTCATTTAAGGCTCTTCGGTTAGCGATGGGCGCTAGGTGCGGCTAGTGCACGGGCGGCGGCGACATCCGCATTGATCGCCGTTTTCAACGCCTCAAGGGAGGCGAAACGCTGCTCTTCACGCAGCTTCTGGTGGAAAACCACCGTCAAACGCCGGTCATACAGATCACCGGCAAAATCCAGCAGGTGTACTTCCAGGTGGGCCTTGCCATCACCTGCAACCGTGGGCCTGACGCCTATGTTGGCGACTCCGGGCCACGATTGGCCGTCGATGTCGACGCTCACCAGGTAGACCCCGGTCAGCGGCACACGACGGCGCTTGAGTTGCACGTTGGCGGTTGGCGTGCCCAATTGGCGCGCCAGCTTCTGGCCGTGCAGGACCCGCCCGGCAATGCGGAACGGGCGACCGAGCAAACGCTCGGCCAAGGCGAAGTCGGCAGCAGCCAGGGCGTTACGCACCTGGGTACTGCTCACGCGCAGGCCGTCCAGTTCGACGGTTTGCGCGGCTTCGACGGTAAAACCCTGGTTGACGCCCGCGTGTTGCAGGAAATCGAAATCCCCGACACGGTCGCAACCGAAGCGGAAATCGTCACCGACCTCCAAATGCTGCACGCCCAGGCCATCGACCAGGATACGGTCGACGAACTCGGCAGCGCTCAGGCTTTGCAAACGCTGGTTGAAGGCCAGGCAGAGGACACGGTCCACGCCCTCTTCAGCCAGCAATTGCAGCTTGTCCCGCAGGCGGGCCAGGCGGGCTGGCGCGGTTTCGGGGGTGAAGTATTCCCGCGGCTGTGGCTCGAAAATCACCACGCAGCTGGGCACGCCCAACTCGACCGCGCGTTCGCGCAGCCGAGCCAGGATAGCCTGGTGGCCACGGTGAACACCGTCAAAGTTGCCAATAGTGGCGACGCAGCCCCGATGCTCGGGGCGCAGGTTGTGGAGACCTCGAACCAGCTGCATAACGCGCTTCTTGCTCATAAAGTGGTCGATTATAACCACACCCGGCCCCGGACGACAGGCAACAGCACAGGCCAAATGGATCGAATCGATAAAACAACGGTTTTATCGCGGCAAACTCTCTAACCCAGGGACTTGCGATTGAAATCCCGCAGGCGGAAGCCCTGCAGCAGCAACATCCCGAAGTACACCACCACGCCCGCGACGACCAACACGCCAAGACGCATGAAGCGCTCCAGCATTTGGCCTTCATCCCACGCCGGCATGAAGTGCATCAGACCCAGCAGCACGGCCGACATCATCGCCACCGCCACCAGCAACTTGAGGGCAAACAGGCCCCAGCCTGGCTGCGGCTGGAACATCTGCTGCTTACGCAATTGGTAAAACAACAGCCCGGCGTTGATGCACGCACCCGCACTGATCGCCAGGGCCAGGCCGGCGTGGGCCAGCGGGCCGATAAACACCAGGTTGAGCAGTTGCGTGACGATCAGCGTGAATATCGCGATTTTCACCGGCGTACGGATGTTCTGCTGGGCATAGAAGCCGGGAGCCAGCACTTTGATCACGATAATGCCAAGCAGGCCGACGGAATAGGCGACCAGCGCGTGCTGGGTCATCAAGGCGTCATGGGCATCGAACTGGCCGTATTGAAACAGCGACACGGTCAACGGCTCGGCCAGGATCCCCAGCGCCAGGGCACATGGCAGCACCAATACAAAGCACAGGCGCAGGCCCCAGTCGAGAATGCGTGAATACTCCTGGCGATCCTTGCTGGCATAGGTGCGCGCCAGGGTCGGCAGCAGAATCGTGCCCAACGCCACGCCCAGCACGCCGGACGGCAACTCCATCAGACGGTCGGCGTAGTACATCCACGACACCGAGCCGGACACCAGCAGCGAGGCGAACGCCGTATTGATGATCAGGGAAATCTGGCTGACCGACACACCGAGGATCGCCGGCAGCATATTGCGCATCACGCGCCATACGCCGGTGTCCTTGAGGTTCAGGCGCGGCAGCACAAGCATGCCGATCTTTTTCAAGTGCGGCAGTTGGTAGAGCAATTGCGCCAGGCCGCCGGCCAGTACGGCCCAGCCCAGGGCCATCACCGGTGGATCGAAGTAAGGCGTGAGGAACAGCGCGAAGATGATCATGCTGACGTTCAGCAGGGTCGGCACGAAGGCCGGCACTGAGAAACGGTTCCAAGTGTTGAGGATCGCACCAGCCAAGGAAGACAGGGAGATCAGCAATATATAAGGAAAGGTCACCCGCAGCAGGTCGGTGGTCAGCGCAAATTTTTCCGGGGTATTGGCAAAACCAGGCGCCGTGGCCCAGATCACCCAGGGCGCGGCGAGCATGCCGAGGACGGTTACCAGCATCAAAACAAGGGTCAACAGGCCTGAGACGTAGGCAATAAAGGTGCGGGTGGCTTCTTCGCCCTGCTGGGTCTTGTATTCGGCCAGGATCGGCACGAAGGCCTGGGAAAACGCGCCTTCGGCAAAGATCCGCCGCAGCAGGTTGGGCAGTTTGAAGGCAATAAAGAACGCATCCGTGGCCATGCTGGCGCCAAAAATGCGCGCCAGCAGGGTGTCACGCACAAACCCCAAAACCCGGGAGATCATCGTGATAGAGCTGACGGCAGCCAACGATTTGAGCAGATTCATTGAAAGAGTTTGCGCCTTTAGATAAAGAGCAGGCGAACAAAGCGCCTGTTTATGCGATACTGCGCGCCTGCAACAGCACAGAGCCAAAGCTCGCGAGTTTACAGGTCAAGCGCCGGAAATAAATCACCCGCCTCTTCAGATCGACCACTCAGCAGTTCGCATCAGCCGCCCTTGACAACCCATCAAGTCATCGGCATGATTCGCGGCCTATTTTGTTTGCTATTTCCTAAAAAGTCTTTCGAGGAGCTCGACGGTGGCCAACACACCTTCCGCCAAAAAACGTGCAAAACAGGCTGAGAAGCGTCGCAGCCACAACGCCAGCCTGCGTTCCATGGTTCGTACCTACATCAAGAATGTAGTTAAAGCCATCGACACCAAAGACGCTGAAAAAGCTCAAGCAGCTTACGTTCTGGCTGTGCCAGTTATCGACCGCATGGCCGATAAAGGCATCATCCACAAGAACAAGGCCGCTCGTCATAAGAGCCGTCTGAATGGCCACATCAAGGCTCTGAGCGTCGCTGCTGCAGCCTAAGTGGTAACAACTGCCGCGTAACCCAGGTTACGCAACAGTTAAGAAATGCCCCGGACCGAAAGGTGTGGGGCATTTTTGTTTGTGCCTGTGGCGAGGGAGCTTGCTCCCGCTGGACTGCGTAGCAGTCCTAGTCTTTTCAAAGAGCGGGGGCCGCTTCGCGCCCCAGCGGGAGCAAGCTCCCTCGCCACAAAAGAGCCGCGCCTGAGTCACTTTTTGGGCACAAAAAAAACGCCCCGAACCAGTCGGGGCGTTTTTGCTAGCAACTGATTACTACATCAATCAGTGCTGGTGACCGCCTTCACCGTGGACGTGGCCGTGGGCCACCTCTTCCTGGGAAGCGTCGCGGATAGCAACGATCTTCACTTGGAAGTTCAGGCGCTGGCCAGCCAGAGGGTGGTTGCCGTCGACGGTCACGTCGTCGCCGTCCAGATCACGGATGGTCACGATCTGCATTTGGCCGTCTGGCGCGGAAGCGTGGAACTGCATGCCCACTTCCAGTTCGTCAACGCCTTCGAACATGCTGCGGCTCAGGGTGCTGACCAGTTCGGCCGAGTACTCGCCGTAGGCATCTTCAGGTTCTACGGCAACGGTCAGCTCATCACCGACGTTCTTGCCTTCCAGAGCCTTTTCCAGGCCTGGGATGATGTTACCTGCGCCTTGCAGGTAGACCAGCGGCGCGCCGCCGGCGGAGCTGTCGATGACCTCACCAGCGTCGTTGGTCAGGGTATAGTCGATGGAGACAGCCTTGTTAGCGGCGATCGTCATGGGGCGAGACCTTTTGCATAAGAATGAAGAACGGACAAGTCTAAACAAGGATTTGCCCGAAAGCGAACAGAACCCGGACAGACGGGACCGATCAACGGCATCCTTCATCATCGGGTTCCATCAGGATGACGACCAGCACTGGGTTGCGGAGCTGTCCTGTGGCCACACCCAGCACCTGCGCCACCAGCCACCCTGGCAGTCCCGCGCCTGGGTACTCGACCCCGCGCAACGCCTTGAAAAAATAGGCCAGCCCTTTGCCTGCGGCTGGTGTGCGCAAGCACACGAATAACGATAACCTTGGCGCCTGATTCCCGGTAGACGTTCAACCATAGAGCCTCACCGAAGCCATGCACCTTCAGAGAATTCGCATGCAGACTTTTTTTATCGCGCCCACCGATTTTGGTGTGGGTCTGACCTCCATCAGCCTGGGGCTGGTGCGTACCCTTGAGCGGGCCGGGCTGAAAGTCGGGTTCTTCAAGCCGATTGCCCAACCACACCCCGGCGATACCGGCCCCGAGCGTTCCACCGAACTGGTGGCGCGCACCCATGGCCTCAAGCCGCCACAGCCCCTGGGCCTGGCCCACGTAGAGCGCATGCTCGGCGACGGCCAGCTCGACGAACTGCTCGAAGAAATCATCACGCTGTACCAACAAGCCGCCGTGGGCAAGGACGTACTGATCGTCGAAGGCATGGTGCCGACCCGCAGCGCCAGCTATGCGGCGCGGGTCAACCTGCACCTGGCCAAGAGCCTGGATGCGGAAGTGATCCTGGTCTCGGCCCCGGAAAACGAAGTGCTCACCGAACTCTCCGGGCGCGTGGAATTGCAGGCCCAACTGTTCGGCGGGCCGAAAGACCCGAAAGTGCTCGGCGTGATCCTCAACAAGGTGCGCACCGACGAAAGCATGGAAGCCTTCGCGGCGCGCCTCAAAGAGCATTCGCCCCTGTTGCGCAGCGGTGATTTCCGCCTGCTCGGCTGCATTCCCTATCAACCGGAACTCAACGCCCCGCGCACACGTGACGTGGCCGACCTGATGGGCGCGCAGATCCTCAACGCCGGCGACTACGAAACCCGGCGCATGACCAAAATCATCATCTGCGCCCGCACCATGCGTAACACCGTGGAGCTGCTCAAGCCCGGCGTATTGGTGGTGACCCCCGGCGACCGCGACGACATCATCCTCGCCGTCAGCCTCGCCGCGATCAACGGCGTGCCCCTGGCCGGCCTGTTGCTGACCAGCGACACCCTGCCCGACCCGCGCATCATGGAGTTATGCCGTGGCGCGTTCCAAGCCGGGCTGCCGGTGTTGTCGGTGAGCACCGGTTCCTACGACACGGCGAACCAGCTCAACAGCCTCAACAAGGAAATCCCGATTGATGACCGCGAACGTGCGGAGATCATCACCGACTTCGTCGCCAGCCATCTGGATGCGCGCTGGTTGCATCAGCGTTGCGGCACGCCACGGGAGATGCGCCTGTCGCCGGCGGTGTTCCGCTATCAGTTGATCCAGCGCGCCCAGGCCGCCAACAAACGCATTGTATTGCCCGAAGGCAGCGAGCCGCTGACCGTGCAAGCCGCCGCGATCTGTCAGGCGCGGGGCATTGCGCGCTGCGTGTTGCTGGCCAAGCCGGCGGACGTGGAAGCGGTCGCCCGCGCCCAGGGCATCGAATTGCCCGAAGGCCTGGAGATTCTCGACCCGGACCTGATCCGCCAGCGCTACGTCGAGCCGATGGTCGCGCTGCGCAAGAGCAAGAGCCTCAACGCGCCGATGGCCGAGCAGCAGCTGGAAGACACCGTGGTGATCGCCACCATGATGCTCGCGCTGGACGAAGTGGACGGCCTGGTCTCCGGCGTCATCCACTCCACCGCCAATACCATCCGCCCTGCCCTGCAGCTGATTAAAACGGCGCCGGGCTGCACGCTGGTGTCGTCGGTGTTCTTCATGCTGTTCCCCGAGCAGGTGCTGGTGTACGGCGACTGCGTGATGAACCCGCACCCAAGCGCCGCCGAATTGGCGGAGATCGCGTTGCAAAGTGCCGACTCGGCGGCGGCATTCGGCATCACGCCACGCGTGGCGATGATCAGCTATTCCAGCGGCGACTCGGCCAGCGGCGAGGAAGTGGAGAAAGTCCGCGAAGCCACCCTGCTCGCCCACGAACAGCAGAGTTCGCTGCTGATCGACGGGCCGCTGCAATACGACGCCGCCGCCAACGAAAACGTCGCGCGGCAACTGGCGCCCAACAGCCAGGTCGCCGGCAAGGCCACCGTATTCGTGTTCCCCGACCTCAACACCGGCAACACCACGCACAAGGCCGTGCAGCGCAGCGCCGATTGCGTGAGCCTGGGGCCGATGCTCCAAGGCCTGCGCAAACCGGTCAACGACCTGCCGCGCGGCGCCCAGGTAGACGACATCGTGTACACCATCGCGCTCACTGCGATCCAAGCCGCCAACCGACCTATGGATATCTAAATGCTGGATTTTCTACCTGCCGCCGTGCGCGGGGTGATTGCGTCGCTGTTGCTGGCGCTGAACACGATCCTGTTGTGTTCGTTCCTGTTTATCGTGGCGCTGTTCAAGGCATTGCCGTTTGCCAAGCGCTTCAGTGAATGGCTGATGAACCACACCCATGAAGCCTGGGTGACCAACAATAAAGGCTGGATGAACCTGGTGCGGCGCACGCGCTGGCACCTCACCGGCCTGGAAGGGCTGGACTATCAGCACTCGTACCTGGTGACCAGCAACCACCAGAGCTGGGTCGACATCATGGTGCTGCAATACGTGCTGAACCGGCGGATTCGTCCGCTGAAGTTCTTCCTGAAACAGGAGCTGATCTGGGTGCCGGTGATTGGCCTGGCATGGTGGGCTCTGGGCTTTCCGTTCATGAAGCGCTACACCAAGGCCTACCTGGAAAAACACCCGGAGAAGAAAGGCAAGGACCTGGAAACCACCCGCAAGACCTGTGCGAAGTTTCGCGACAACCCAGTGGGCATTTTCAACTTTGCCGAAGGCACCCGGTTTACTCCAGGCAAGCATGCGCAGCAGAAGTCGCCGTTCCGTTATCTGCTCAAGCCTAAAGCCGGTGGCATTGCGTTTGTGCTGGATGCGATGGGTGAGCAGTTGAAGTCACTGGTCAATGTGACCATTCACTACCCCTCCGGTCGCCCTGGGTATTGGGATTTGCTGTGCGGGAATGTGCAGGATGTGGTGGTGCAGTTCGAAGAAGTGCAGATCCCGGCCGAATTCATTGGCAAGAATTATGAGCAGGATGGGGAGTACCGGACGGCGTTCCAGGGTTGGATCAACCGGTTGTGGAAAGACAAGGATGCATTACTGGAAAAGCTGCATACCCAGTACCCCCGATAAGGCATGAAAAAGCCCGCCACCGATTACTCGATGGCGGGCTTTTTTGTGGCTGCGATCCTTAGATCGCGCCGCGCTGACGCAACAGCTCCAGCACTTGCTTGACGCTTTCTTCCAACGACAAGGCCTGGGTGTCGATCACCAGGTCGGCATTCAACGGCACGTCGTACGGGAAGGATTCGCCAGGGATGTTATCCCCACCCGCCGCGTACAGGCCCTGCGGATCACGCTCGGCGCACACCAGCGGCGACGCTTGCACATAGACGGTCAGCAAACGATCACCGCCAATCAGCGCCTTGGCCTGTTCGCGGCCTTCGGCATCCGGCGCCACAAACGCGGCCAGGGTCAACAGGCCCGCTTCGTTGAACTGACGCGCCACATGCGCGGCACGACGCCAGTTCTCGGTACGCCCAGCTCGGTCCTGCGGCAAGCCCTTGTTCAGGTCATGACGCAGGTTCTGGCCATCGAGCACGAACACCGCACGGCCCATGTCGAACAGCTTGCGCTCAACCGCGTAGGCCAAGGTGCTTTTGCCGGCGCCCGACAGGCCGCTGAACAGCACGGTGGCCGGTTGCTGGCCAAAGCGCAGCGCGCGTTCTTCGGTGGCGACGTGAGCCAGCTTGCCGTGTTGCGCCGAGCTGCCGTGGGTGACCGGCGGCGCGATGATCATGCCCGCTGCCACGGTGCCGTTGGTCAAACGGTCGATAACAATGAACGCGCCCGTGGTGCGGTTGCTGTCGTAACCGTCCAGGGCGATGGCGGCGTCGAGGCTGACCTTGACCCGGCCAATTTCGTTCAGTTGCAGCGAACTCGCCGGACCTTCGGCCAGGGTGTTCACATCCACGCGGTGCACGATGCTGGTGATGGAACCCGGCACGTAGCTGGTGGCGCGCTTGATGTCGTATTTCTTGCCCGGCAGCATCGGCTCTTCGGCCATCCACACCAGCATGGCGTCGAAGGCGTCGGTCACTTGCGGCACGTTGTCGGCGTGTACCAGCAGGTCGCCACGGGAGATGTCGATCTCGTCTTCCATGGTCAGGGTCACGGCTTGGCCTGGGCCGGCGTGTTCCAACTCACCTTCAAAGGTGACGATAGATTTGACGCGGCTGCTCTTGCCCGACGGCAGCACCACGACTTCGTCGCCCTTGTGCACGATGCCGCTGGCCAGGGTGCCGGCGAAACCACGGAAGTTCAGGTTCGGACGGTTCACGTACTGCACCGGGAAACGCAGGTCGGTGTAGTTGCGGTCGTTGGCGATCTCGACGGTTTCGAGGATTTCCATCAGCGACTGCCCAGTGTACCAGGGCGAACGCTCGCTCTTGTTCACCACGTTGTCGCCCTTGAGCGCCGACATCGGCACAAAGGCCAGGGTGCTCGGCTTGAACGCGATACCGTCGGCAAACTTCAGGTAATCGGCCTTGATCTGCTCGAATACGCTCTGGTCGAAGCCGTTGATGTCCATCTTATTGACGGCCACCACGATGTGCTTGATGCCCAGCAACGAGGCGATGAAGCTGTGGCGACGGGTCTGGGTCTGCACGCCATAACGTGCGTCAATCAGGATGATCGCCAGGTCACAGGTGGAGGCACCGGTGGCCATGTTGCGGGTGTACTGCTCATGGCCGGGGGTGTCGGCGATGATGAATTTGCGCTTGGCGGTGGAAAAGTAGCGGTAGGCCACATCGATGGTGATGCCTTGCTCACGCTCGGCCTGCAGGCCGTCGACCAGCAGCGCCAGGTCGATGTCATCGCCGGTGGTGCCGGACTTCTTCGAGTCGCGGGTGATGGCTTCCAGGTGATCTTCGTAGATCATCTTGGAGTCGTGCAGCAGGCGCCCGATCAGGGTGCTCTTGCCGTCGTCGACGTTGCCGCAGGTCAGGAAGCGCAACATTTCCTTGCGCTCGTGCTGGCCCAGGTAGGCGAGGATGTCCTCGCTGATCAAATCAGATTGATGCGACATGACAGCCCCTTAGAAATAGCCTTGACGTTTTTTATCTTCCATCGAGCCTGCACCATCGTGGTCGATGACACGGCCCTGGCGCTCGGAAGTTCGCGTCAGGAGCATTTCCTGAATGATGTCCGTCAGCGTCTCGGCTTCGGACTCCACCGCGCCCGTCAACGGGTAGCAGCCAAGGGTACGGAAACGTACTTTCTTTTTGACGATTCGGGCTTTGTCTTCGTCGGACAGGTGCTCGAGGATGCGGTCGTCGTCGATCATGATCAACGTGCCGTTCTTCTCGATCACTTCACGCTCGGCGGCGAAGTACAGCGGCACGATCGGGATGCCTTCGAGGTAGATGTACTGCCAGATGTCCAGCTCGGTCCAGTTGGACAGCGGGAACACACGGATCGACTCGCCCTTGTTGACGTTGCCGTTGTAGACGTTCCACAGCTCGGGCCGCTGGTTTTTCGGGTCCCAGCGGTGTTTGCTGTCGCGGAACGAATACACGCGCTCTTTGGCGCGGGATTTCTCTTCATCGCGACGGGCACCGCCGAAAGCGGCGTCGAAACCATGTTTGTCCAACGCCTGCTTGAGGCCTTCGGTCTTCATGATGTCGGTGTGCTTGGCGCTGCCGTGGGTGAAGGGGTTGATGCCCTGCGCCACGCCGTCCGGGTTCACGTGGGTGATCAAGTCCAGGCCCAGCTCCTCGACCATCTTGTCGCGGAACGTGTACATCTCCTGGAATTTCCAGCGGGTGTCGACGTGCATCACCGGGAACGGCAGCTTGCCCGGGAAGAAGGCCTTGCGCGCCAGGTGCAGCATCACGGCGGAGTCTTTACCGATCGAGTAGAGCATCACCGGGTTGTCGAACTCGGCGGCGACCTCGCGGATGATGTGGATGCTTTCCGCCTCCAGCTGTTTCAGATGCGTCAGTTTGTCGACCATGGTTACTCACGGAAAAACGATCTTATGGACGGCCAGCGGGCCGTGTTCGAGCGGGGCATGCTAGCACAGCACCTGCTTCTATTCAGGGAGCCCGCTAGATCGAAACGGTATATGAATATGCCCCCAGGTTTGGCCCTCAAATCGGGTTGGGGCAGTCGATGAACAGATGCTCCAGGGCAAAACGCCGCGCCAGGTAATCGCCCAGGGCCTGTACGCCGTAGCGCTCGGTGGCGTGGTGGCCGGCGGCGATGAAGCTGATGTCGTTTTCGCGGGCGCTGTGGAAGGTCTGCTCGGAGGCTTCGCCGCTCAGGTACAGGTCGACGCCTGCGGCAATCGCCTGGTCGATGTAGCCCTGGCCACCGCCGGTGCACCAGCCGACACGACGGATCATGTCGCTGCCTTCGATCAGCAGCGGTTCGCGGCCCATGACTTCCTGCACGCGGCGTGCGAAATCACGGGGCGACAGGGGCTCGGCGAGGGAGCCGACCAGGCCGACGATCTTGGGGTTGCTCGGGTCCAGCGGGCCTTCGACGGTGATGTCGAGTTGACGGGCAAGTTGCACGTTGTTGCCGACGTCGGGGTGCAGGTCCAGCGGCAGGTGGTAGGCCAACAGGCTGATGTCGTGCTTGAGCAGGGTCTTGAGGCGACGCTGCTTCATGCCGGTGATGCAGGGGTTTTCGCCTTTCCAGAAATAACCGTGGTGTACCAGGATCAAATCGGCCTGGGCTTCGACGGCCGCGTCCAGCAGGGCTTGGCTTGCCGTCACGCCACTGACGATGCGCATCACTTGCGGGCGGCCCTCGACCTGCAGGCCATTGGGGCAATAATCGGCAATTTTGGCGCTGCCGAGGTAGCGGTCCGCTTCCTCGACGAGGGTGGTAAGGGGGACGGCCATAAAAGACTCCTAAATATCCCGTTCGCAGGCGTCACAGCCTCGTATAATGCGCGACATTATGGGCGCTCTCTCGCCCCCTGCAACCTGTCAGGACTTACTTGATGCTCAAGGCGCTGCGTTTTTTTGGATGGCCATTGTTGGCTGGCGTGCTGATCGCGATGCTGATTATTCAGCGTTACCCCGAGCTGGTGGGCCTGCCCAGCCTGGATGTGAACCTGCAACAGGCACCGCAAACCAGCGCGGTGGTGCAAGGCCCGGTGACTTATGCCGACGCGGTGACCATCGCCGCCCCGGCGGTGGTCAACCTGTACACGACCAAGGTCATCAACAAACCGGCGCACCCGCTGTTTGAAGACCCGCAGTTCCGCCGCTACTTCGGCGACAACGGGCCCAAGCAGCGGCGCATGGAATCCAGCCTGGGTTCGGGCGTGATCATGAGCCCAGAAGGCTACATCCTCACCAACAACCATGTGACCACCGGCGCCGACCAGATCGTGGTGGCCCTGCGTGACGGCCGCGAAACCCTGGCCCGCGTGGTGGGCAGCGACCCGGAAACCGACCTCGCGGTACTCAAGATCGACCTGAAAAGCCTGCCGTCCATCACCCTCGGCCGTTCCGATGGCTTGCGCGTCGGTGACGTGGCATTGGCCATCGGCAACCCGTTCGGTGTGGGCCAGACCGTGACCATGGGCATTATCAGCGCCACCGGGCGTAATCAGTTGGGCCTGAACAGCTACGAAGATTTCATCCAGACCGACGCAGCGATCAACCCGGGCAACTCCGGCGGTGCGCTGGTGGATGCCAATGGCAACCTGACCGGTATCAACACGGCGATTTTCTCCAAGTCCGGCGGCTCACAGGGCATCGGTTTTGCGATCCCGGTGAAGCTGGCGATGGAAGTGATGAAGTCGATCATCGAGCACGGCCAGGTGATCCGTGGCTGGCTGGGGATTGAAGTACAGCCGTTGACCAAGGAATTGGCCGAGTCGTTTGGCCTGACCGGACGCCCAGGCATCGTGGTCGCCGGGATCTTCCGCGACGGCCCGGCGCAGAAGGCCGGCCTGCAATTGGGCGATGTGATCCTCAGCATTAATGGCGAACCGGCGGGTGATGGCCGTAAGTCGATGAACCAGGTGGCGCGGATCAAGCCGACCGACAAGGTGGCGATCCAGGTGATGCGCAATGGTAAGGAGATCAAGTTGCTGGCGGAAATCGGTTTGCGTCCGCCGCCGGCGCCGGTGAAAGAAGAGGAGTAAAGCGCCTCGTCCAGGTGCCCATTCACGGGCACCTGTAAGTTGATGTTTCAAAGCAATCCACTCTCATTGGTCATGTTATATTGTTTCAATATCGCTATTGGAACGCTCTATCATGCCGTCTCGAAGAATCGCCCCCTTGGCTGGCCTGGCCTTGGGTTTGCTGCTCGACCCCGCCTACGCCGAAGACAACACCCTGGAACTCGATACCATCAGCGTCACCACCGACGCTTATGAGCCTGCCACCGGCCCCGTCAAAGGCTATCGCGCCACCCGCTCGGCCAGCGCGACAAAGACCGACACCGCGATTCGTGACATCCCCCAATCCATCAGCGTGATTCCCGCCACGGTGCTCAAAGACCTGGGCAGCAACAACGTGGAACGCGCCCTGGAATTTGCCGGTGGCGTGTCCAAGCAGAACAACTTCGGTGGCCTGACCCTCTACGAATACAGCGTGCGCGGCTTCACCACGTCGGAGTTCTATCAGGATGGCTTCAGTGCAAACCGTGGCTACCCGAGCACACCGGACGCGGCGAACATCGAACGCATCGAAGTGCTCAAGGGCCCCGCCGCCAGTTTGTACGGCCGCGGTGATCCCGGCGGCACCGTGAACATCGTCACCAAGAAGCCCCAGCCTGAAGCCTTCACCACCCTGCAAACCAGCGCCGGCAGTTGGGACCGTTATCGCACCGCCGTGGACGTCAACACCCCGCTGGACAGCGAAGGTAAGGTACTGACACGGGTCAACCTGGCAGTGGAAGACAACCACAGCTTCCGCGACCACGTGCAGAGCAAGCGGGTATTCGTCGCGCCTTCGTTCAGTTGGCAGTTGGACCCGGACACCAGCCTGCTGGTGGAAAGCGAATTCGTGCGCCACAGCTCCACCTTCGACCGTGGCATCGTCGACGCCCCCGGTATATCCCGCTCCACCTTCCTCGGCGAACCCAACGACGGCGACATCGACAACCACAACAACCGCATTCAGGCGACCCTCGAACATCACCTCAACGACGCCTGGAAACTGCGCCTGGCCAGCCACTACAAGCAAGGCAGCCTGTGGGGCGACGCCTCGGAAAACCGCGCGCTGAACGCCGACGGCCACACCGTCAACCGCCGCTACCGCGAACGCTCGACGGGTTGGCACGACAGCATTACCCAGCTGGAGCTGCGCGGCCTGTTCGACATCGGCAGCTGGCAACACGAACTGCTGGTCGGCACCGAATACGAGGACTACCGCAAGAAGGAGCGCGTGACCGCTATCGCCGGCAGCCCGTACGCCATCGATATCTACCGCCCGGTCTACGGCCAGCCCAAACCCAACGGCGCGCGCTCCGGCACCGACTTCTTCGAACAGACCAAAAGCCACGCGCTGAACCTGCAGGACCAGATCATCTTCACCGACCGCCTGCGCGGCATGCTCGGTGCGCGCTTCGAGCATTTCGAACAGAGCATCGACGACTTCACCCGCAACCACGCCAAGAGCCAGCAGACCCACGACGCTTTTACCCAACGCGCCGGCCTGCTCTATCAGCTCACACCGCAGGTTGGGGTGTTCGCCAACGCCTCCACATCGTTCAAGCCCAACAGCGGCCTGGACGCCAACAACAAATCCTTCAAGCCGGAAGAAGGGGTGGGTTATGAAGTGGGGATCAAGAGCGAGCTGTTCGACGATCGCCTCAGCGCCACCCTCGCCGCCTTCCATATCGAAAAGGAAAACGTGCTGACCCTGGACCCGGCCACCAACCTCAACCGCGCCGTGGGCAAGGCGCGCAGCCAGGGTTTTGACCTGCAACTGACTGGGCAAGTGACCGATGCCGTACGGGTGATTGGCGCGTTTGCCTACATCGACGCTGAAGTGACTAAAGGCGAAAAAGCCATTCCGGCCGGCAGCCGCATCCTTGGCGTGGCCAAGCGCAGCGGCAGTCTTTTGGGCGTGTATGAGTTCCAGGATGGCGCATTGCGCGGCTCGGACCTGGGCGCGGCGTTCACGTATGTGGGGGATCGTTCCGGTGAGGCCGGCACGAATTTCGAGCTGCCGGCCTATCACACGGTCGATCTGCTGGCGCATTACAAGGCCACGGAGAACGTCACCGTGGGCCTGAACCTCAACAACCTGTTTGATGAGAAGTACTTCGAGCGGTCCTACAGCAACTATTGGATCAACCCCGGTGAGCCGCGCAATCTAACAGTCAGTTTGACGCTGAGCCTATAGGGAGCCCGGCGCTCTTTCACATAAGGTATTGAGCGCCTTCGCCCAATGCGGGTCATCATTCAGACACGGCACCAGCACCAATTCCTCCCCCCCGGCCTCGCGGAACTGCTCCAACCCGCGATCGCCGATTTCCTCCAGCGTTTCGATGCAATCAGCAACGAACGCAGGGCACATCACCAGCAGCTTTTTCACACCTTGCTGGGCCAGGGTTTCCAGGCGAGCTTCGGTGTAGGGTTCGATCCATTTGGCCCGGCCCAGGCGCGATTGAAAGGCCACTGACCATTTATCCTCCGGCAGACCCATGCGCGCGGCAAAGTCCCGCGCGACGCTGAAGCACTGCCCGCGATAGCAGGTGGCGCGCACTTCGGGGGACGCGTTCACGCAGCAATCGGTGGCGCCATCGAAGGTATGCCCAGGGTTGAGTTTTTGCAGATGGCGTTCCGGCAGGCCGTGGAAGCTGAACAGCAGATGATCGTAGTCCTGCTGCAAATGCGGCTTGGCACTGGCCACCAGGGCGTCGAGGTATTCGGGTTGATCGTAGAACGGTTGCAGGGTGGCGAATTGCAGGTCGAGTTTTTTCTCTCGCACCACACGCCGTGCTTCTTCCACCACCGTGGTCACGGTGCTGTCAGCGAACTGCGGGTAAAGCGGCGCCAGGGTAACCTTGCGAATGCCCTGGGCGGCGAGACGTGTCAGCACAGTTTCAATGGACGGCTCGCCATAGCGCATCGCCAACTCCACCGGGCCTTGGGTCCACTGCGAAGTCATCCGCTGCTGCAAACGACGACTGAGTACCACCAACGGCGAGCCCTCATCCCACCAGATGGACGCGTAGGCGTGGGCCGACTGCTCGGGGCGCTTGATCAGGATCAGCGACACCAGCAAGCGCCGCACCGGCCACGGCAGGTCGATCACATAAGGGTCCATCAGGAACTGATTGAGGTAACTGCGCACATCGGCCACCGAGGTGGACTTTGGCGAGCCCAGGTTGACCAGTAACAACGCGTGATCCGTCATGCAACATCCTATCTCTAGAGGCGGCTGGACAAGTCGTCCAAGGCCGCGCGCAACTCAGTGAACTGGAAAGTGAAACCGGCGGCCAGCAAGCGTTCGGGCACCGCCTTCTGCCCACCCAGCAACAGGCCAGACAACTCGCCCAGGCCCACCTTCAATGCAAAGGCCGGCATCGGCATGAACGCTGGACGGTGCAGCACCTGGCCCAGGGTTTTCGCAAATTCGCGATTGCGCACCGGGTGTGGGGCGCAGGCATTATAAGGACCACGGGCATCCGGCTTGTGCAGAAGAAAATCAATCAGGGCGATTTGATCCTGGATATGCACCCACGGCATCCACTGCCGACCATTGCCAATCGGCCCGCCCAGCGCCAGTTTGAAGGGCAGCAACAGCCGCGACAAAAAGCCGCCCTCGGCTGCCAGCACCAGGCCGGTCCGCACCAACACGACACGAATGCCCAAGGCTTCGGCGCGCTGGGCGGTTTCTTCCCAGGCGATACACAACTGGCTGGGGAAATCGTCCAGCACCGGGCCGCTGGCTTCGGTCAATTCCCGCTCGCCGCCGTCGCCGTACCAGCCGACCGCTGAACCGGAAATCAACACCGCTGGTTTTTGCTCCAGACCTTCAAGCCATGCCAGCAAGGTTTCAGTCAGACTGATGCGGCTGCTCCACAACAACGCCTTGCGCTTGTGGGTCCAGGGGCGATCAGCAATGGGCGCGCCGGCCAGGTTAATGACCGCATCCACCGGGCCGATCACCTGTTGCAGGTGTTCGACGCCTGCGACTTGAGCGCCGCATCGCTTGGCGACCTGTTCCGGCTGACGACTCCACACGGTCAGCCGATGCCCCTGCGCAAGCCAGTGCTGGCAGAGTTGGTGGCCGATCAGGCCAGTACCGCCGGTCAGCAAAATGTGCATGGGATCTTCCTCATGTAACGTTCGCCGCCCCGCACTGGTCTATTTTATAAGCAGCGGGCGTAACGTTGGATTAAGCCTCTGCTTTAACAATAGGTCACGCCGTAAGAACAGGTAAGCCAAAACTTATACCAAAAAACAATATTGTACAGCTATTGGTGTCGGCGTAGTCTGTACCCAACGGTAAAACGAGGCCTCCCATGACTGTTCCCATCGCGATCATCGGCACCGGCATCGCCGGTCTCTCCGCCGCCCGAGCGTTACGAGACGCGGGGCACGTTGTACAACTCTTCGATAAAAGCCGCGGCAGTGGTGGCCGCATGTCCAGCAAGCGCAGCGATGCCGGCTCCCTGGACATGGGCGCACAATACTTCACCGCACGCGACCGGCGCTTCGTCAACGAAGTGCAACGCTGGCAAAGCAATGGCTGGGCCGAGCAATGGAAACCCCAGCTGTACAATTTCAAGTCCGGCCAGCTGACGCCCTCCCCCGATGAACAGATCCGCTGGGTCGGCACGCCGCGCATGAGTGCGATCACCCGCGCCCTGCTCGACGACCTGCCAGTGGCGTTCGGTTGCCGCATCACCGAGGTGTTCCAGGGCAAGCAACACTGGAACCTGCTGGATGCCGACGGCGAAAACCACGGCCCGTTCAGCCACGTGATCATCGCCACCCCAGCGCCCCAGGCCACCGCCCTGCTGGCCGCCGCCCCCAAGCTGGCCAGTGCCGCCGCCGGCGTGAAAATGGACCCGACCTGGGCCATCGCCCTGGCGTTCGACAAGCCCCTGGATACGCCGATGGAGGGCTGTTTCGTGCAAGACAGCCCCCTCGATTGGCTTGCGCGTAACCGCAGCAAACCGGGACGTGACACCCACCTCGACACCTGGGTACTGCACGCCACCAGCACGTGGAGCAAGGCCCACCTGGACCTGCCCAAGGAGGCGGTAATCGAGCACCTGCACGGCGCATTCGCCGAATTGCTGCACAGCGCCATGCCCGCGCCATCGTTCAGCCTGGCGCACCGCTGGCTCTATGCGCGACCGTCCAGCAGCCACGAATTCGGCGTGCTCGCCGATGCCGACCTGGGCTTGTACGTGTGTGGCGACTGGTGCCTGTCGGGCCGGGTCGAAGGGGCCTGGCTCAGTGGCCAGGAAGCCGCGCGACGCTTGATCGAACACCTGCAATGAACCGCATCAATCCGGCTAAATTGCTGCTGTCGAAATGGACAGCAGCTCATCCTCGCAACAAAGAAAAACACTTTTTGGTCACCGAACTGTTTCGGGATGAAGAAGGCGTGGTGCTGGAAATCGAACTGCAAGCCGTCATGACCCGACGCGCCGAACGCTTCGCCTGGCAAACCCTGCAAAATGCCGACGCCTGGAAAATCGGCTGGAAATAATTGCCCTGCGAAAAACTTGTACAAAAAATTTGACTTGTACAGCATCGAATCTATGATGGGATTTAGTTGTACAAGATTTAAGCCTTGTACAGGAATCTTGCAGAGGTTCGTTTATGTCCAGCCCCACCAAACCAAAGATCGCCATCAGCGCCTGCCTCCTGGGCGAGAACGTGCGCTTCAACGGCGGCCATAAACAATCCCTGCTGTGCAGCCAGACCCTTGCCGACTATTTCGACTTCGTGCCGCTGTGCCCCGAGGTCGCCATCGGCCTGGGCATTCCCCGCGAACCGATCCGCCTGGTGGGCGACCCGGCCCACCCGCAAGCTGTCGGCACGGTACACCGCGAACTGAACGTCACCCAGCCGCTGGATGATTATGGCCAGCAGATGGCGTCGGAACACACCGACCTGTGCGGTTACATCTTCATGCAGAAGTCACCGTCGTGCGGCCTGGAGCGGGTCAAGGTCTACCGCGACAACGGCACACAAGTCGATGGTGGCGGGCGCGGCATCTACGCCCAAGCCTTTTGCGCGCGTCACCCCAATCTGCCGGTGGAAGAAGACGGTCGATTGAATGACCCGGTGCTGCGGGAAAACTTCCTGACCCGCGTCTTCGTCTACGCCGATTGGCAACAGCTGTTGGCTGAAGGGCTGACCCGCCACCGCCTACTGGCCTTCCATTCACGCTACAAATACCTGTTGATGGCCCACAGCCCGGCGCACTACAAAAGCCTCGGCCACCTGCTGGGCAGCATGACCAAAGAGACCCACCTCGATGAATTGGCCGCCTGTTACTTCAGCGACCTGATGACAGGCCTGAGCCAATGCGCCACCCGCGGCACCCACACCAATGTGCTGCAACACATCAGCGGTTACCTCAAACAAGTCATCAGTGCCGACGATAAGCAGGAAATGCAGACCGTCATCGGCCAGTACCGCCAAGGCATCGTGCCGCTGGTGGTGCCTCTCACCCTGCTCAAGCACCACTTTCGCCAACACCCGGACCGCTACATCGCGCAGCAGGCCTACCTGCAACCGCACCCGGAAAACCTCAGCCTGCGAAATGCGATCTAGCCCATGAAAGCTGCCCTGCAAGACGAACCCGGCGAAGACATCGCCCAAGCCCTCGAAGACGGCTGGCTGCCGATCCGCGAGGTGGCGCGCCAGACCGGCGTCAACGCCGTGACCCTGCGCGCCTGGGAACGCCGCTATGGCCTGATCGTGCCCCAGCGCACGCCCAAGGGCCATCGGTTGTTCAGCGCCGAACATGTACAACGCATCCACACCATCCTCACCTGGCTTAATCGCGGCGTGCCGGTGAGCCAGGTCAAAGGCCTGATCGACTCAGCACTCAGCGTTCCCGATGCCGTGGAAAACGAATGGCACACCTTGCGCCAGACCCTGGTGCAGGCCATCAGCGAATTGGCCGAGCGCCGGGTGGATGACGCCTTCAACCAAGCCATGGCGCTATACCCGCCGCGCACACTGTGCGAGCAACTGCTGCTGCCATTGCTGCAGGAGTTGGAACAACGCTGGCAAGGCCAGTTCGGCGCACAGATGGAGCGGGTGTTTTTCCTGTCCTGGCTGCGTAGCAAGTTTGGTGCGCGCATCTATCACAACAATCGCCAGCTGCATGGCGCGCCGCTGCTGCTGGTGAATCAATCCGACCTGCCCTTGGAGCCGCACCTGTGGCTCAGCGCCTGGCTCGCCAGCAGCGCCGATTGCCCGGTGGAAGTGTTCGACTGGCCGCTGCCTGCCGGCGAACTGGCGCTGGCAGTGGAGCACCTGCAACCGCGCGCCGTGCTGCTGTATTCGAGCAAGGCGCTCCACCTGTCGGTTTTCGCAAAACTTTTGAGTGGCGTCAGTTGCCCAAAATTGATGGTCGGACCAACGGTATGCATCCACCAGGCCGAGTTGACCGTATTAACCCAGGACATCCCTGATTTGTTCGTCGCCGAAGAGCTGTTGTCGGCCCACCAGCTATTGATCCAGCGTGGACTCGTTTAAATGCATTTGATCTGGCTGCGCACCGACCTGCGCCTACACGACAACACCGCCCTGGCCGCCGCGAGCCAGCGAGGACCGATTGCCGCCGTGTACCTGATCACGCCGCAGCAATGGCTCGCCCACGACGATGCGCCGTGCAAAGTCGACTTTTGGCTACGTAACCTGCAAGACCTGAGCAAGACGCTGGGCGCGCGGAACATCCCCCTGCTGATTCGCACTGCGGCCACCTGGGATAAGGCGCCCGACGTATTGAGCAAACTGTGCCGTGAACTGTCGGTTGAGTCGGTCCACGTCAACGAGGAATACGGCATCCACGAAAGTCGTCGGGACGCTGCGGTGTCCAAGGCCTTGGAAGCCGATGGCGTGACGTTCCACAGCTACCTTGATCAACTGTTCTTCCAACCCGGCAGCGTGTTGACCAAAACGGGCACGTATTTCCAGGTGTTCAGCCAGTTCCGCAAGGTTTGCTACACCCGCCTGCACAGCGCTCTGCCGCGCACGGTCGCAGCACCAAAAGCCCAGGCACCGATCAAGCTCAAAAGCGATCCCGTGCCGAACACGGTCGATTGTTTCGAACCACCCAGCGAAGCACTGCGCGCCCTCTGGCCTGCCGGTGAAGACGAAGCCCGACGTCGCCTCGACGCCTTCGCCGACCAGCAAATCAGCTACTACAAGGACGAGCGCGACTTCCCCGCCAAGCCCGGCACCAGTCAGCTCTCCGCCTACCTCGCGGCGGGCGTGGTTTCGCCGCGCCAGTGCCTGCATGCCGCGCTGCAAACCAACGGCGGCGAGTTCGAAAGTGGCGACATGGGCGCCATCACCTGGATCAACGAACTGCTCTGGCGCGAGTTCTACAAGCACATCCTGGTGGGTTACCCACGGGTCTCACGCCATCGCGCGTTCCGCCCCGAGACCGAAGCCGTGGCCTGGCGCAACGCGCCCAAGGACCTGGCCGCCTGGCAGGAAGCGCGTACCGGCTTGCCGATCATCGACGCCGCCATGCGCCAACTGCTGGAAACCGGCTGGATGCACAACCGCCTGCGCATGGTGGTGGCGATGTTCCTGACCAAGAACCTACTGATCGACTGGCGCGAAGGCGAGCGTTTCTTCATGCGCCACTTGATCGATGGCGACCTCGCTGCCAACAACGGCGGCTGGCAGTGGAGCTCGTCCACCGGCACTGATTCGGCGCCGTACTTCCGGATATTCAGCCCGTTGAGTCAGTCGGAGAAATTCGACAGCGAGGGCATTTTCATCAAGCACTGGCTGCCGGAATTGGCCGCGCTGAATAAAAAAGAAGTGCACAACCCCGAAGCCGTCGGCGGCTTGTTCGGCGTGGCCGACTACCCGCGTTCGATTGTCGACCTGAAGAAATCCCGCGAACGCGCCCTGGCCGCCTTCCGCAGCCTACCTTCGCGCCATGCTGTCGGGGGCGAACATGAGTGATTTCCTGCGCCGATTCGCCCAGGCGTTCGCCACGCTCGACAAGCACAACCTGCATTTGCTCGACAACCTGTACAGCCCGGACATCGCCTTTGCCGACCCGCTGCACGAAGTCCACGGCCTGCCCGCCCTGCACCGCTACTTCGCAGAGCTGTACAGCAACGTCAGCCAACTGCGCTTCGACTTCCACGGCTTCGACCAGGTGGCCGAAGGCGAAGGTTACCTGCGCTGGAAAATGAGTTTCTGCCACCCGCGCCTGGCGGGCGGCAAGGTCATCCGCGTGGAAGGCTGCTCGCACTTGATGTGGCGTGACAAGGTGTACCGCCATCGAGATTACTTCGATGCCGGCGCCCTGCTGTACGAACACTTGCCCGTACTGGGCAGCGTCATCAGTTGGCTGAAAAGGAGAATGGGATGAGCAGCACAGTGCCCCGTCGTTATTGGCTGACCGGCGCCAGCAGTGGCATCGGGGCCGCGCTGGCCGTGGAGTTGCTCAACAGCGGCGCCCATGTAGCGCTGAGTTCGCGCACCAAAGGGCCTTTGGAAGCGCTCGCGCAGCGTTACCCCGGCCAAGTGCTGGTAGTCGCGGGCGACCTGACCAACAGCCAGACCGTGCGCGAGATCGGTGAACATATTGGCGTGGTCTGGGGTTCGCTGGACACCGTAATCCTCAATGCAGGCACCTGTGAGTACGTAGACGCACAGCAGTTTGATTCATCGATCATCGAGCACGTGGTGCGCACTAACCTGCTGGCCAGCAGTTATTGCATCGAAGCCGCGCTGCCACTGTTGCGCGCAGGGCACACGCCACATCTGGTGGGAGTCGCCAGCGCCGTGACCTACCTGCCGATGCCCCGCGCCGAAGCCTACGGTGCGTCGAAGGCCGGCCTGCGCTACCTGTTCGAATCCTTGCGCATCAGCCTGTCGCCGGAAAATATCGACGTTACAGTGATCAGCCCGGGGTTTGTCGACACGCCGCTCACCGAACGCAATGACTTCCCCATGCCACTCAGTTGGCCGGCGGACAAGGCTGCGAAGCATATCTTCAACAAGCTGGAAAAGCGTCCTCTGGAGATTGCCTTTCCCGCGCTGTTCATTGCCGCCCTCTGGCCGCTGTCGAAACTGCCGAATCGCGCGCAGTTGGTCATCGGCAAGCGCATGCTACGCAGCCCACCGCCGAAGAAGGACGACCTGTGAAGATCGCTATCATCGGCAGCGGTATCGCGGGGCTGACCAGTGCCTACCTGCTCAGCCGCCAGCATGAGGTCACGCTGTTCGAAGCGGGCGACCGCATCGGCGGGCATACCCACACGGTCAACGTGACTGTCGAGGGTAAAAGCTATGCGGTGGATACGGGCTTCATCGTATTCAACGACTGGACCTACCCCAACTTCATTCGCCTGCTTGGGCAGATCGGGGTGACGTTCAAACCCACCGAGATGAGCTTTTCGGTGTGCGACGAAAACACTCGGTTCGAATACAACGGCAATAACCTCAACAGCTTGTTTGCCCAGCGTCGCAATATTTTGTCGCCGGGGTTCTGGGGCATGCTGCGTGACATCTTGCGCTTCAATCGCGAGGCGCCGCTCGACCTGCAGGAACAGCGCATCAGCGCCGAGATGACCCTGGGCGACTACCTCGACGCCAACGGTTATGGCGAGCGGTTTATCCGCCATTACATCGTACCGATGGGCGCGGCGATCTGGTCGATGTCCCTGGCCGACATGATGGGTTTCCCCTTGCAGTTCTTCGTGCGTTTCTTCAAGAACCACGGTTTGCTGTCAGTGAGCAACCGCCCGCAATGGTGCGTGATCGAGGGGGGCTCCAGCCGTTACATCGAACCGCTGACCCGCAGCTTTCGTGAACAGATCCGCCTCAATTGCCCTGTGCATAACGTCGAGCGCAGCGACGACGGCGTGGTTATCCACAGCCTGGCCGGCAGTGAGGCATTCGATCGCGTGGTCTTCGCCTGTCACAGCGACCAAGCCCTGGCGTTATTGGCCGACCCGAGCCAGGCCGAACAAGACATCCTCGGTGCCCTGCCCTACGCCGACAACGACGTGGTGCTGCACACCGATACCCGTCTGCTGCCCGACCGCAAACTGGCCTGGGCCAGCTGGAACTACCGGCTGAGCGGCACGGCGCAGAAGCAGGCGGCCGTGACCTATGACATGAACATCCTGCAAGGCATCGACAGCGCCACCACCTTTTGCGTCAGCCTCAACCAGACGCCGATGATCAACCCGCTGAAGGTGCTCGCCCGCTACACCTACGCCCACCCGCAATACAGTCTGGCGGCGGTGGCCGCTCAAGGGCGTCGGGAAGAAATTTCGGGCGTACGCAATACCTTTTATTGCGGCGCCTATTGGGCCAGCGGCTTCCACGAAGACGGCGTGGTCAGCGCGCTGCACGTGGCCCAAGCCTTTGGGGAAACCCTGTGAACAGCGCCCTGTACAGCGGCTGGATTGCCCATCGCCGGTTTGCGCCCAAGGCCCATGCCTTTCGCTACCGCATCGGCTTGCTGTACCTGGATTTGAGCGAAGAACACGAAGTGCTTGGCCTTTCGCCCCTGGCCGGACGTAGCCGCCTGGCGCCCTTCGGTTTTCGCCAGCAGGACTACCTGCGTGAATTGACGCGCACCGGCATGAGTTTGAGCGATGCGGTGCGCCAGGAAGTCGGCAAGGCGCTGGGGCGCACACCCCAGGGCGTTATCTGCCTACTGACCCAGGCCCGCAGTTGGGGCCTGGCTTTTAATCCCGTGAGTTTCTTCTACTGCTTCGAGAGCGACGGACGTCTGGCCGCGATCCTGTGTGAAGTGACCAACACCCCATGGCGCGAGCGTTATCACTACGTGCTGCCGGCCCAGGCCCTGGCTGCGGAGGAGCACCAACACTTCGCCGTGGCCAAGGCCTTCCATGTCTCGCCATTCTTGCCGCGCGACCTGGAATACCGCATGAGCTTCAGCCCGCCCGCCGCCAGACTCGGCGTGCACATGGCCGATTGGCAAGGCGAACTGAAAGTCTTCGATGCGACCTTGAGCCTGCAAAAAGAGACGCTCAACCGCGCGAGCCTGCACCGCTACCTGTGGCGCTTTCCCTGGATGACCGCCAAGACCTGCCTCGCGATCTATTTGCAGGCCCTGCGCCTGTTGCTCAAACGCACACCGATTTTTTCCCACCGGGCCGCCGATGGCGCCTCTCGCACTGCAGTCGGGTACACCAAGGATCGCCGCCATGAAATCCCCTAGCTTATCGGTCAAGACCCATCGCCTGAACGTCAACGGCATGACCGCCGCGCTGCTGCGCAAGGCCGTGCTGCGTCAACTCAGCCAATTGCGCCATGGCCAGTTGGTGGTGATCGAGGACGGCGAGCGGCAAGTCTTCGGCGCACGCGAAGCGCACCTGCTGGGCGAAATCCAGATCCTTGATTCGGCCGTGTGGGGCCTGGTGGCAGCCAACGGTTCTATCGGCGCCGGTGAGGCATTTATCCACGGTTACTGGAGCAGCCCGGACCTCACAGCAGTGGTTCGCGTGATGGTCAGCAACCTCGATGTGCTCGACGCAATGGAAGGCGGCCTCGCTCGCCTGGCCCGTCCGTTCACCCAGGGCCTGCACTGGCTCAATCGCAATACACGCAAGGGCTCGCAGAAAAATATCGCCGCCCACTACGACCTGGGCAATGACCTGTTCGAAGAATTCCTCGACCCGACCATGATGTACTCGGCGGCGCAATTCCTGACCGCCGACGACACTTTGGAGCAGGCGCAACTGAACAAGCTGGAGCGCATCTGCCAGAAGCTGGCGCTCAAACCGAGCGACCACCTGCTGGAGATCGGCACCGGCTGGGGCAGCATGGCGCTGTATGCCGCGCAGCATTATGACTGCAAGGTCACCACCACGACCTTGTCCAAGGAGCAGTTCGCCTACACCGAAAAACGCATCGCAGCCCTGGGCTTGCAGGACCAGGTCACGCTGCTGTTGCAGGATTACCGCGACCTTACTGGCCAGTACGACAAACTGGTGTCCATCGAGATGATCGAGGCGGTGGGCCATCGCTTTCTGCCGACCTACTTCAAACAGTGCGCGCACCTGCTCAAGAGCGACGGCCTGATGCTGCTGCAAGCCATCACCATTCGTGACCAACGCTACGAACAGGCGAAAACCAACGTCGACTTTATCCAGCGCTACATTTTCCCCGGCGGCGCTCTGCCTTGCGTGCAAAAGATGCTGCAGATCGTCAGCCGCGACACCGACATGAACCTGCTGCACATGGAAGATTTCGGCCTGCACTACGCGCGAACCTTGCGCCTGTGGCATGAGAACTTTCGCCGCGCACACGGCCGCCTTGCAGAACTGGGCTACGACGAATACTTCCTGCGGCTGTGGGAGTTCTACCTGTGCTACTGCGAAGGTGGCTTTATGGAGCGCACCATCGGCACCGCGCAATTGCTGCTGGCCAAGCCGTCCGCGATCAACCCGCCGCTGCTCGGGCGCTTCAGTGCTTAAGACGCTGGCCAACGCCGTGCTGTTTCAGTGCGGTTGGTTTGCGTGTGTGCTGGGTGGCGACAGTTTGTGGCTTCTCGTTGGGCTGGCTGCGCTGGCGATTCACCTGCTGTGGATAAGTTCGTGGGCTGAGGACGGCAGGTTGATCCTGGGCGTGACCTTATTGGGCACGTTGATAGATACGTTGTTACGCACCGTGGGTTTTTTCCAGTTCAGCGAGCCTGGGCCGTTGATTCCGCTGTGGTTGATAATGCTCTGGGCGTTATTGGCGACCACACTGCGTCATTGCCTGGCCTGGAGCACTCAGCCTTGGTGGCGTGCCGCTTTACTGGGCAGCGTGGGCGGCCCGATGTCTTACTACGCCGGTAGTCAACTTGCCGGGGTGAACTTCGGTTATTCCTTGGGTGCAAGCCTGGTCGCATTGGCACTGCTGTGGGCTTTGCTCTTTATCCTGCTCGCAAACGCTGCCACAAAAAACTGAAGTCGGTCGGCTTTTACTTGCAGCTTGCCGCTCAAAGCTTGAAGCTGCCGCCATGTCCAACATCCCCCACACCCAAATCACCGAACCCGCCGTCACCTGCTCGACGTGCGCGGCCTGCTGCTGCCAGCTGGAAGTCATGCTGATCACCGACACCGGTGTGCCGGAACGCTATATCGATACCGATGACTGGGGCGGCGAAGTGATGTTGCGTCTGGACGACGGCTGGTGCGCGGCGCTGGATCGGGACACGATGATGTGCACGATCTACGAGCGACGGCCGCTGATCTGCCGGGAGTTCGAGATGGGGGCGCCGGAGTGCCTGACCGAGCGCGAAGGGATCGCAACGGCCTACCGCTGATCCCTTGGCTTTTGTAGTGAGCGGGCTTGCCCCGCGCGAGGCAAGCTCGCTCACCACAGTTCTTTTGGAGGGTTACAGCGGTAGGGTGTAGTGCACCGAGTAACTTTCTACCCCATCGTTGTTGCTGCTGATGCCCGCGTTGGAATAATGCGTGGCACGAATGCCCACTTCATGTCCGCCCGCAAAGCGCAGGCCGAAGCCCAAGCGGTCTTCGAACTGGAAAGCCTGGCCGATGTTGTTGTCTTCCACTTTGGTGCGCGAGAACACCGCCACGCCAATCCCCGCTTCGATGTACGGTTTGACCCTCTCCCCGGCAAACTCATACACAAACACCGGCGAGAACGACAGGCTGCTGACGCTGGCGCGCTTGTCACCGTCCCAATAGGTGTAGGCGCCGCTCCAGTAGCCGGTCAGTCGACCGGTATCGCTCTGCCACCAGCTTTTGTCCCAGTCCGATGTCAGCCCCAGCCGATAGGTCATGGTCGAATCGCTGGTGCTCCCCACACCGAACTCCAGGCCAGCGGCCTGCGCCGAAACAGAGTGCCCCACTACAGCGGCCGCAATCGCGGCCAAACAGAACAAGCGCTTCATAAGAAACATCCTTTCCAAACGAAGTTATATGGTTTTGTACAGGCTATCTCGCTATAGAAGCTGGCGTGTAGTCAGAAGTTCCAGCTTATAACGCCGGTATTTCACGAATTTTTCACGAAGCGAAGCTTCGCACATCGCCCGGATATTTCCATAGTGTCGGTAGGATATTTCTTAGGTGATACACATCGCCGCTGGTCCAGAACTGCGCGGGTTCAGGGTAGCCGTCGGCCAGCAGGTCGCGCTCGCCCAGCAGACGCTTGAGCTGGCGGGCCACGGCGGCGCCGGTGTCGATGAGGATGATGCTGGGAGGCAGCATCTGCGCCAGGAGTGGCTTGAGGAAGGGATAGTGGGTGCAACCAAGAATGATGGTGTCGCAGCCGGCGCTGAGCAGCGGTTCGATGTAACCCTGCAACATCTGGCGCAGGGCTGGGCTGTTCAGGTCACCGCTTTCAATCAGTTCAACCAGGCCGGGGCACGGCTGGGTCACGACCTTCACATCGGTGGCGAAGCGGTCGAGCAAGGCGGCGAACTTGGCGCTTTGCAACGTACCGGTGGTGGCAAGCACCCCGACGACGCCACTGCGAGTAGCGGCGGCTGCGGGCTTGACGGCTGGCTCCATGCCCACCAACGGCCAATCGGGAAAATCCAGGCGCAAGTCGGCAACAGCGGCGACCGTGGCGGTATTACAGGCAATCACGAACGCCTTGGCGCCCCGCTCGCGAAAAAACGCCGCCACCCGCCGCGAACGCTCAAGGATAAACGCCGGGCTTTTCTCGCCGTAGGGAATGTGCCCGCAATCGGCCACGTACAGCAGTGATTCGTGGGGCAACAGCTGCTGGATTTCGTCCAGCACGGTCAACCCGCCGATACCGGAATCGAACACACCGATTGGCGCGCCCTTAACCATGTTGCGTCCCGCACACGCTGCAACCGGGGTCACGTTTGACGCGTAACTCGCGAAAACGCGTGGTCAAGGCATCGATCAGCAACAAACGGCCCACCAGGGGCTCACCGAAACCGGCCAGCAGTTTCAAGGCTTCCAACGCTTGCAGGCTACCGACCAGCCCCACCAGCGGGCCGACCACGCCGGCTTCGCTGCAGGTGAGTTCGGTATCGCTACCGTGCCCATATAAACAGTGGTAGCACGGGCTCTCGGCGCGGCGCGGATCGAACACCGACAGTTGCCCTTCAAGGCGAATGGCGGCACCGCTGATCAAAGGTTTGCCGGCCGCGACGCAAGCCGCGTTGACCGCTTCGCGGGTGGAGAAATTGTCACTGCAATCAAGCACAACGTCCACCGCTTCGACCGCTGCTGCCAGTGAATCGGCATCCAGCGCGGCGCGGTGGGCAATCAACGTGATTTCGGGGTTGATGGCCGTCAGGCGGCGCAGGGCCGAATCGACTTTGGTCTGCCCGACGCTGTCGGTGTCATGGATGATCTGGCGTTGCAGGTTGGTCAGGTCGACAGTGTCGAAGTCCGCCAGATGCAATTCGCCCACGCCCGCCGCCGCCAGGTACAGCGCAACGGGCGCGCCCAGGCCACCGAGGCCGACGATCAAGGCTCGGCCATTTTTCAGGCGTATTTGGCCGTCGATGTCGACATGCTGCAACAGAATCTGTCGGCTATAGCGCAACAGCTCCTGATCGGTCAGCACGGCCGGCGTCCCAGGGTGATGCGCTCGTGGCCGCCGAGGTCGATGCGGCTGTGCACGTCTTCGAAACCTTCACTCAGCAGCAGGTCGCGCACAGCCGGGGCCTGATCGTAACCATGCTCCAACAGTAGGCGGCCGCCCGCATTCAGATGAGCGGGGGCCTGTTTGATGATCAGGCGCAGGTCGTCCAAGCCATCATGGCCAGCCACTAGCGCGCTGGCCGGCTCAAAGCGCACATCGCCCGCTACCAGGTGCGGATCGTTGGCGGCGATGTACGGCGGGTTGCTGATGATCAGGTCGTAGGCATGACCTTGCAGCGCACTGAACCAATGGCTGTTCAACACAGTGGCGTTATTGAGGTGCAACCGCTGACGGTTGCGCTCGGCCAGGGCCACGGCTTCCAACACACGGTCGACGGCGGTGACTTGCCAGGCCGGGCGTTCGCTGGCCAAGGCCAAGGCGATGGCGCCACTGCCAGTGCCCAGGTCAAGGACCTTGGCGGGCGTGGCCGGTAACAACTCCAAGGCGGCTTCCACCAGCAACTCAGTGTCCGGGCGCGGGATCAGCGTGTGGGGCGCGACCTCCAGGTCCAGCTTCCAGAAACCTTGCTGGCCCAGGATATACGCCACCGGCTCACCGCTGCGACGGCGTTGCAGGTAGCCGGCCAACGTCAGCGCGTGTTCGCTGCTGACGATTTTCTCGGGCCAGGTGTGCAAGTAGCTGCGGGACTTACCCAGGGCCGCCGCCAGCAACAATTCGGCATCCAGGCGCGCGGTAGGCGAGTCAGGCAGGTCGGCGGCGCGCAGCAGGCTGGCGATGATGGTCATTTATTCACCTATCGCCGCTAATTGGTCGGCCTGGTATTCGGCAAGCAACGGCTCGATCACGGCGTCCACGCCACCGGCGAGAATCTCGTCCAGGGAGTACAGCGTGAGGTTGACCCGGTGGTCGGTGACCCGGCCCTGGGCAAAGTTGTAGGTACGGATGCGCTCGGAGCGGTCGCCCGAGCCCACCAACAGCTTGCGTTCGCTGGCAATCGCGTTGGCGGCGGCGCTGGTCTGCTGGTCGTTGAGTTTGGCCGACAGCCAGGACATGGCCCGTGCACGGTTCTTGTGCTGGGAGCGTTCTTCCTGGCATTCCACCACGATGCCCGACGGCAAGTGAGTGATGCGGATGGCGGAGTCGGTCTTGTTGACGTGCTGACCGCCAGCGCCCGACGAGCGGTAGGTGTCGACGCGCAAGTCGGCCGGGTTGATCTCGATGGCTTCCTGCTCATCCGGCTCGGGCAGCACGGCTACGGTGCACGCCGAAGTGTGGATACGGCCCTGGGACTCGGTCGCCGGCACGCGCTGTACGCGGTGCGCACCCGATTCGAACTTGAGCTTGCCGTAGACGTTGTCGCCTTCAACCCGCGCGATGACTTCTTTATAGCCGCCATGCTCGCCTTCGTTCTCGGAGAGGATTTCTACCCGCCAACCGCGACGCTCGGCATACCGCGAATACATGCGGAACAGGTCGCCGGAGAAAATCGCCGCCTCGTCACCCCCGGTGCCGGCACGGATTTCAAGGAATACGTTGCGCCCATCATTCGGGTCTTTGGGCAACAGCATGCGTTGCAGGTCGCCCTCCAACGCGATCAGCTTGTCCTTGGCTTCGCGGACTTCTTCCACGGCCATTTCGCGCATGTCCGGGTCGCTATCCTTGAGCAGCGCCTGGGCGCCCTCGAGGTCGGCCTGGGTTTTAAGCCACTGCCCATAGGTGGTCACAATTGGCTCAACTTCCGCGTACTCCTTGGAATACGTACGGAATTTGGCCTGATCAGAGATGACTTCGCCATCACCAAGCAAGGCGGTCAGTTCTTCGAAACGGTCCTGGAGCACGTCCAGTTTATTGAGCAGTGACGCTTTCATTGCGGTTTTTTATCCGAAGAGCTATCTGACGCGCCCTCACCGAGGGCAAAGAGTTCCTGGGCCATGGCCAGCGCATCGAGGCGGCCTTCGGCGGTAAGCTTTTTTAATTGTACGCTGGGCGCGTGGAGCAATTTGTTGGTGAGACCGCGCGCCAGTTGCATCAGCACTTCTTCGGCGCTGCTGCCGTTGGCCAGCAAACGCTGGGCCTTGATCAGCTCTTCGTCGCGCAGGCGTTCGCCCTGCTGACGATACGCCTTGAGCACATCCACCGCCGCCAATTCACGCAGGCGCACCATGAAGTCTTCGGCGCCGGTGCTGACCATCTCTTCGGCCGCCTGGGCGGCGCCCTGGCGGCTCTTGAGGTTTTCGGCGACCACTTCGTGCAGATCGTCGACGCTATAGAGGTAAACGTCGTCCAACTCGCCGACTTCGGGTTCGATATCCCGCGGAACGGCAATATCCACCATGAAGATGGGCTTGTGCTTGCGCAGCTTCAAGGCGCTCTCGACCGCGCCCTTGCCCAGGATCGGCAACTGGCTGGCGGTGGAGCTGATGACGATATCGCTGCGCACCAGCTCGGCCGGGATATCCGCCAGCAACACGGCATGCGCACCGAACTGCTCGGCAAGGATGCTCGCCCGCTCCAGGGTACGGTTGGCGACCACAATGCGCTTCACGCCCAGGTCATGCAGGTGGCGGGCGACCAGGGTGATGGTCTCGCCGGCGCCGATCAGCAGGGCCTGGCTGCGCTGCAAGTCACTGAAAATCTGTTTGGCCAGGCTGACGGCAGCAAACGCCACGGATACCGGGTTTTCACCGATGGCGGTGTCAGTGCGTACCTGCTTGGCGGAATTGAAGGTGGCCTGGAACAAACGACCCAATAACGGGCCAACAGTACCGGCCTCGCGCGCCACGGCATAGGCGGACTTCATCTGGCCAAGAATCTGCGGTTCGCCCAACACCAGCGAATCGAGACCGGACGCCACACGCATCATGTGACGAACTGCCGCATCCTCTTCGTGCACGTAAGCGCTCGCGCGCAGGTCGTCGAGATCCAAATGGTGGTAATCGGCGAGCCAGCGCAGTACGACATCCGCTGAAAGATGTTCCTGCTCTATATAAAGCTCGCTGCGATTGCAGGTCGAAAGGATCGCAGCTTCGCGACTGTCGGTGAGCCGGCAGAGCTGCTGCAGGGCCTCAACCAACTGCTCTGGCGTAAACGCCACGCGCTCGCGCACGTCTACGGAGGCAGTCTTGTGGTTAATACCGAGTGCGAGGAAGGCCATTCAATATCGCTGATGATGTCGGGAAGCCGACAATTGTCCTACTTCGAAAGATTCAGAACAACCACCGTAAGCTATTGTCCTAATGCCTTGTGTCTATAAAGGCACCCATTGAGACTCGGTTATGTTTGGCCGAAGGCTTGTGTCATGATGATCCGACCGCAGGTTAGTCGTCCTTTTCCTATATGAATAGATCTTCCGCGTTGCTCCTTGCTTTTGTCTTCCTCAGCGGCTGCCAGGCCATGGCACCCGTGTCGCCGGACGGTACGCCGCCGGTGGAAGACAGCACCCCCGCCCCTGAAAAGCCCAAGGTTTATTCCTCGTTCACTGAAGAAACGGTGTTCAGCCTGCTGAGCGCGGAGCTGGCCGGCCAGCGCAATCGTTTCGACATTGCCCTGGATAACTACGTGACCCAGGCCATCAACACTCAGGATCCGGGGATTTCCGAGCGCGCGTTCCGCATCGCCGAGTACCTGGGCGCCGACCAGGCTGCGCTGGACACGTCGCTGATCTGGGCCAAAAACGCACCGGACGACCTGGAAGCCCAACGCGCGGCGGCCGTTCAACTGGCACGCGCCGGGCGCTATGACGACTCCATGGTCTATATGGAGAAGGTCCTGCAGGGCAAGGGCGACACCCATTTCGACTTCCTCGCGCTGTCGGCGGCCGACACGGACCAGGACACGCGCAACGGTTTGATGAAGAGCTTCGACCGCCTGCTGCAAAAACATCCGAAGAACAGCCAACTGATTTTCGGCAAGGCCTTGCTGCTGCAACAGGATGACGAAGCCGACGCCGCGCTGAAACTGCTGGAGCAGAATCCGCCGGAAGAAGGCGAAATCGCCCCGATCCTGTTGCGTGCGCGCCTGCTGCAGAACCTCAATCGCGGCAAGGAAGCGATTCCACTGCTGGAAAAAAGCATCAAGAAGTATCCGGAAGACAAACGCCTGCGCCTGACCTACGCGCGCATGCTGGTGGAGCAGGACCGCATGGAGGACGCCAAAGTGCAGTTCGCCAGCTTGGTCCAGCAATACCCGGACGATGACGAATTGCGCTATTCCCTGGCACTGGTGTGCCTGGAAGCCAAGGCCTGGGACGAGGCCAAGGGCTACCTGGAAGAGTTGATCCAGCGCGAGAGCCACGTGGATTCGGCGCACCTGAACCTTGGCCGCATCGCCGAGGAGCGCAACGATCCACAGGCCGCCCTGCTCGAATACGCCCAGGTTGGCCCCGGCAATGATTACCTGCCAGCCCAGTTGCGCCAGGCCGATATCCTGATGAGCAACGGCCGCACCGACGAGGCGGAAAAACGCCTGGCTGCGGCCCGCGATGCCGAGCCGGACTATGCGATCCAGCTGTACCTGATTCAGGCTGAGACCTTGTCGGCCAACAATCAGGGCGAGCGCGCCTGGAAACTGCTGCAACAAGCCTTGTTGCAATTCCCCGACGATTTGAACCTGCTGTATACCCGCGCCATGCAGGCGGAAAAACGCAATGACCTGGCACAAATGGAAAAAGACCTACGCCTGATCATCAAGCGCGACCCCGATAACGCCATGGCCCTCAACGCCTTGGGTTACACCTTGTCCGACCGCACCACGCGTTATGACGAAGCCAAGGTGTTGATCGAACAAGCCCACAAGCTCAACCCGGAAGACCCGGCCGTACTCGACAGCCTGGGCTGGGTGAATTACCGCCTGGGCAACCTGGACGAAGCCGAACGCTTGCTGCGCCAGGCGCTGGAGCGCTTCCCCGACCAGGAAGTTGCCGCTCACCTGGGCGAAGTGCTGTGGGCCAATGGCAAACAGCGCGAAGCACGCCAGATCTGGGAAAAATTCCTCAAGGAACAACCCGAAAGCCCCATCCTGCGCGGCACCATCAAGCGCCTGACCGGATCCGAGACCCTTTAAGCTTATGTTCTTGCGCCACATTGTTGTTTTCAGCTTCATCGCCCTGCTCGCCGGTTGCGCGGGTTTCGGCGCCCGTGAATCCGTTGAAGGCCAGGGCAACCCGGCGCAATGGAAGCAGCATAAAGATCAGCTCAGCAGCATCGACGGCTGGCAGATCGAAGGCAAAGTCGGGGTGCGCGCGCCGAAGGATTCCGGCAGCGGCACCTTGTTCTGGCTGCAACGCCAGGACTACTACGATATCCGCCTGTCCGGCCCGCTGGGGCGTGGCGCAGCGCGCCTGACCGGTCGACCAGGGCAAGTCAGCCTCGAGGTGGCCAATCAGGGGCGCTATGAAGCGACTTCGCCGGAAACGCTGCTGGAAGAACAAATTGGCTGGAAGCTGCCGGTGTCTCACCTGGTCTGGTGGGTACGCGGCCTGCCCGCGCCTGACAGCAAGAGCCGCCTGAGCCTCAATGGCGACAGCCGCCTGGCCACACTGGAGCAGGATGGCTGGCAGGTGGAATATTTGAGCTACGTAGAGCAAAGCGGTTATTCGCTGCCCGAGCGCATCAAACTGCATGGCCCCGACCTTGACGTCACGCTGGTGATCAAGGACTGGCAACCGCGCAAGCTGGGGCAATAACGTGACGGCACAAACACTGACACTGCCCTCCCCGGCCAAACTCAATTTGATGCTGCACATTCTCGGTCGCCGTGAAGACGGTTATCACGAGTTGCAGACGCTGTTTCAATTTCTTGACTACGGCGATGAGCTGACCTTCGCCGTGCGCGACGATGGCGTGATCAAGCTGCATACCGAATTCGAAGGCGTGCCTCACGACAGCAACCTGATCGTGAAGGCGGCGAAAAAACTTCAGGAACAATCCGGATGCAGGCTAGGTATCGATATCTGGATCGATAAAATTTTGCCCATGGGCGGTGGAATCGGCGGCGGCAGCTCGAATGCCGCAACCACATTGCTGGGTCTGAATCACTTGTGGCAACTGGGTTGGGACGATGATCGCCTGGCCGTGCTGGGCCTGACACTGGGCGCCGACGTCCCGGTTTTCGTGCGTGGGCACGCGGCTTTCGCCGAGGGCGTGGGGGAGAAACTCAGCCCGGAATACCCCGAAGAGCCATGGTATGTCGTGCTTGTGCCGCAAGTATCTGTAAGTACAGCAGAAATTTTTTCAGATCCGTTGTTGACACGTAACTCTTCTCCCATTAAAGTGCGCCCCGTTCCCAAGGGAAACAGTCGAAATGACTGCTTACCGGTTGTAGCAAGGCGTTATCCAGAGGTACGTAACGCTTTGAATTTGTTAGGTAAATTTACCGAAGCAAAATTAACCGGAACTGGAAGTTGTGTGTTTGGGGGCTTCCCAAGCAAAGCTGAAGCTGATAAAGTCTCGGCCCTTCTTACAGAGACCCTTACAGGGTTTGTAGCAAAGGGAAGCAACGTTTCGATGTTGCATCGCAAGCTGCAAAGTCTGCTCTAAAGGAACCGAGTGTTAGGCACTCGTTGCAACAGATACAGGGGCGTCGCCAAGCGGTAAGGCAGCAGGTTTTGATCCTGCCATGCGTTGGTTCGAATCCAGCCGCCCCTGCCATTTTCTATACTCATCCAGGTTACCCTCAGCCTCTAGGTACTGCGCGTGTCCAAGATGATGGTCTTTACGGGGAATGCTAACCCCGATCTGGCTCGGCGTGTCGTACGTCAGCTGCATATCCCTCTCGGTGACATCTCTGTCGGTAAGTTTTCCGACGGTGAAATTACAGCCGAGATCAATGAAAACGTCCGCGGTAAAGACGTCTTCATTATTCAGCCGACTTGCGCTCCGACCAACGATAACCTGATGGAACTCGTCGTGATGGCTGATGCCTTCCGCCGCTCCTCAGCGACTCGAATCACAGCTGTAATCCCTTACTTTGGTTATGCCCGTCAGGATCGCCGTCCGCGTTCCGCACGTGTGGCTATCAGCGCGAAAGTCGTCGCTGACATGCTGACCGTGGTAGGTATCGACCGTGTTCTCACGGTTGACCTGCACGCTGACCAAATCCAGGGGTTCTTCGATATTCCGGTAGATAACATCTACGGCTCCCCCGTATTGGTGGATGACATCGAAGACCAGCGCTTTGAAAACCTGATGATCGTGTCCCCGGACATTGGTGGCGTCGTGCGTGCACGGGCTGTTGCCAAATCCCTGGGCGTGGACCTCGGGATCATCGACAAACGCCGTGAGAAAGCCAATCACTCTGAAGTGATGCATATCATCGGTGATGTCGAAGGGCGTACCTGTATTCTGGTTGATGACATGGTCGACACCGCCGGCACCCTGTGCCACGCGGCGAAAGCCTTGAAAGAGCACGGTGCGGCTAAAGTCTTCGCCTACTGCACACACCCTGTGCTGTCGGGCCGAGCGATCGAGAACATCGAGAACTCCGTGCTGGACGAACTGGTGGTGACTAACACCATCCCGTTGTCCGCCGCAGCTCAAGCCTGTGCGCGTATCCGTCAACTGGATATCGCACCGGTCGTTGCCGAGGCGGTCCGCCGCATCAGCAATGAAGAATCGATCAGCGCGATGTTCCGCTAAGGGTCACACCTTCGGCACATCCCACTGACGAAAAGCGCCCCGCCCCGACATTCTGTTGGGGCGGGGCTTTTTTGCCCATGTCGAGTACGGCGCTGGTCGCAAACGCCCCTCGATGATGGCTATTTTGGAGATACAAAATGACTGACTTTACTCTGAACGCTCAAGCGCGTACTGACCTGGGGAAAGGTGCGAGCCGCCGCCTGCGTCACGCCGCCAACATCCCAGCCGTTGTATACGGTGGTAACAAGCCTGCTGAATCCGTGACCATCCTGGCCAAGGAAATCGCCAAGCTGTTCGAAAACGAAGCTGCCTACAGCCACGTTATCGAGCTGAACGTCGACGGCGCCAAGCAGAACGTCATCGTTAAAGCGATGCAGCGTCACCCGTCCAAGCAGTTCATCATGCACGCTGACTTCGTTCGCGTTGTAGCTGGCCAGAAACTGACCGCTATCGTGCCTGTGCACTTTGTTGGTGAAGACGCTCCGGTCAAGAAAGGCGGCGAGATCTCGCACGTCCTGAACGAAATCGAAGTGACCTGCCTGCCGAAAGACCTGCCTGAGTTCATCGAAGTCGACCTGTCGGCTCTGGAAATCGGCGCTATCGTTCACCTGTCCGACCTCAAAGCCCCTAAAGGCGTTGAGTTTGTTGCACTGGCTCACGGTGATGACAAAGCGGTTGCCAACGTTCACGCTCCACGCGTTGCTCCAGAAGCTGAAGAAGGCGCTGCAGAGTAATTCACTCTGTATTGCCGGAGCTTGAGGAAACATCGCGGACCGGAACGTAGCGAGAAAGCGGGCGATAACGCGGCGTTTACTCTTGAGTAAATAGCTTCTGTCGTCCACTTTCGCCGCACACTTGGTTGCGGTGATGTTATCCACAACTCCAAAGGAAGGGCCCCTGTCGTGACTGCCATTAAACTGATCGTTGGCCTGGGAAATCCAGGCGCCGAATACGAACAGACCCGGCATAACGCGGGGGCCCTTTTTGTTGAGCGCATCGCCCACGCGCAAGGTGTGAACCTGGTGGCTGATCGCAAATATTTTGGCCTGACCGGGCGCTTTTCGCACCAAGGTCAGGATGTTCGTCTGCTGATTCCCACCACCTACATGAACCGCAGCGGCCAGGCTGTCGCGGCGCTTGCGGGCTTCTTCCGGATCAAACCCGAGGAAATCCTGGTGGCCCATGACGAACTGGACCTGCCACCCGGTGTTGCCAAGCTCAAGCTGGGCGGCGGGCATGGCGGGCACAATGGCCTGCGCGACATCATTGCGCAGCTGGGCAATCAGAATAATTTCTACCGTCTGCGGCTCGGCATTGGCCACCCAGGCGTTGCCAGTATGGTTTCAAATTTCGTCCTGGGTCGTGCGCCACGCGCCGAACAGGAAAAACTCGATGCCAGCATCGACTTTGCCCTCGGCGTGCTGCCGGATATCTTCGCCGGTGAATGGAACCGCGCGATGAAAAACCTGCACAGCCAGAAGGCCTGACTCTTACCGAGGGGAAACACCATGGGATTCAATTGCGGCATCGTCGGCCTGCCCAACGTCGGCAAATCCACCCTGTTCAACGCTCTGACCAAGTCCGGTATTGCAGCGGAGAACTTCCCCTTCTGCACCATCGAGCCTAACAGCGGTATCGTGGCCATGCCGGACCCGCGCCTGGCGGCATTGGCGGCCATCGTCAATCCGAAGCGCATCTTGCCGACCACCATGGAGTTCGTCGACATCGCTGGCCTGGTTGCCGGCGCCTCGAAAGGTGAAGGCCTGGGCAACAAGTTCCTGGCCAACATCCGTGAAACCGATGCCATCGCCCACGTGGTCCGCTGCTTTGAAGACGAGAACGTGATTCACGTCTCCAACAGCGTCGACCCCAAGCGCGACATCGAGATCATCGACCTGGAACTGATCTTTGCCGACCTCGACAGCTGCGAGAAACAACTGCAGAAAGTCGCACGCAACGCCAAGGGTGGTGACAAGGACGCCGTGGTCCAGAAAGGCCTGCTGGAGCAGTTGATCGCTCACTTCACCGAAGGCAAGCCTGCGCGCAGCTTGATGAAGAACATGAGCACCGACGAAAAAGCGGTGATCAAGGGCTTCCACCTGCTGACTACCAAGCCCGTAATGTACATCGCCAACGTTGCCGAAGACGGCTTCGAGAACAACCCGCTGCTCGACGTAGTCAAGGCCATCGCCGACGAAGAAGGCGCGATCGTGGTACCGGTATGCAACAAGATCGAAGCAGAAATTGCCGAACTGGATGACGGCGAAGAAAAAGACATGTTCCTCGAGGCCCTGGGCCTGGAAGAGCCTGGCCTGAACCGTGTGATCCGCGCTGGCTATGAAATGCTGCACCTGCAGACTTACTTCACCGCCGGTGTCGAAGAAGTCCGCGCCTGGACCGTCAAGGTCGGTGCTACCGCACCGCAGGCTGCTGGCGTGATCCACACCGACTTCGAAAAAGGCTTTATCCGCGCTGAAGTGATCGCCTACAACGACTTCATCCAATTCAAGGGTGAAGCCGGTGCCAAGGAAGCGGGTAAGTGGCGTTTGGAAGGTAAGGAATACATTGTTAAAGATGGCGATGTGATGCACTTCCGTTTTAACGTGTAAGCGTTAACTGCGGTTTATATCGCAAATAAAAAAGCCGATGCATTGCATCGGCTTTTTTGTGGGCGCCGTTTATCTGCACTTAACAATACGCACGCCAAGCATTAGAGTTTTTCAGACTTCCCCTACTTACATTCCCGAGTCTTGTGACGAGAAATTAAATCCAAGTCAAAACCAAACTTATCCTACACAATATTGGCGTCCAACACGATCAACAACAAGTGACAACACTTATAGAATTCTATCTACTGAACCGAGCCTACACATCAATAGCGAAGCAATAACGATTATGGAGCAATCATGCAATGTCGGCCTCTGACACCCTGGACAATAAAGCGAATGTTTCACTGCTTGAAGGCCCCGACATTGAAGAAATACTGAGCAGCACTGCCTCGCTCAATATTGATATTTTGCTGCTGGGAGAAACGGGAACCGGCAAGGACACCTTAGCGCAGCGAATCCATCGTTTATCCGGGCGACGGGGGAGCTTCATCGCGGTGAATTGCGCAGCGATTCCGGAAAGCCTCGCAGAAAGCCAGCTGTTCGGCGTCAACAGCGGCGCCTTCACGGGAGCCATGCAATCACGGGCGGGATTCGTCGAGGCGGCTCATTTAGGCACGTTGTATTTGGATGAAATCGACAGCATGCCATTGAACCTGCAGGCGAAGCTGTTACGTGTGCTGGAGTCGCGTGGTGTTGAGCGCCTGGGCTCGACTCGCTTCATCGCGGTAGACATGCGCGTCATCGCGTCGGCACAGCACTCGCTGCACCTGATGGTCGAGAACGGCACCTTCAGGCGCGATCTTTACTTTCGCCTGAGTGTCGTGAACATCCAACTTCCGGCACTCCGGAACCGGCGTGAACATATCATTCCCCTGTTCCTGAAAATGATTCGCGAGGAAGCCGATCAGTTCAAATGTAGTGCACCGCCGCCGCCTGGCGAACTGTTGCAACAACTGCTGTGCCACGCGTGGCTGGGCAATGTACGCGAGTTGCGCTCCACCGCCAAACGGTTCGTATTGGGGTTGCCACCGCTTTTGATCCCCATGATTGACCAGGCTGATACGCAGACGAACCTGAAAACACGCCTGCAACAAATTGAAAAAACACTGATTGAACAATCGTTACTTCATCATCAGCACTGTGTAGATAACGTGGCAATGGAATTGGGGGTTCCCAAGCGTACGTTATATTACAGGATGAAACAGCTGGAAATATCACTGGATAGATCGCGCCATTGCTAAAAGCATATACCCGCCCTACAACGGCCCGATCGACTTCACTCAGCGCCTCAGCACTTAAGCAACAAATAAACATATCAGGCGACTCAGCCACACGCCTTGAAACATTTAGGAAAACAGCTGCACGGAACCCCTTCGCCTTACACACCACATATCTAGTGCCAAGATTATATTGTGTGAAAATTTGACGCACTAACATGATCAACAGCACATCACATGCACGTGGAAATCAACAACTGGAGTATATCTATGAGCTCAATCAACGGTTACGCCCCGCCCTCTCCATATTTTGGTCAGGGAGGCTTCGGTGGCCCCTCGAGTGGAGGCGGCGCAGATGCAGGCGATGCGTCGCAGCTAAACGAAGAAAGTAAAGCCAAAAACCTTGCCGCAGCTAAGCAGCAAGTCGATAAAAAATTCATGAACGACCTTCTCCAAGTTGCTAAGACCTGATAATCGATACCTCTCGGGCAATTCCGCCCGAGAGGTCGCCCTCTACCTCAACCGGCAGTGAGCGCTCACTTCTATTCGCGAAAGTCTTTTGTAGATGTTTCATATAATAGGCACCTTATGAAAATCATAGAATACGTTGGCTCTAGCAAAAACCCAGGCCTCACCTCTGCCGATATGGCAGACGATGTGTCGACATGCAGCAGAGACTCCTGTTTTTTTGCATCACAACTCGAACACTCAACAACGGCCCCCCTCCCCCGCTCCAGCCTTGTTTTACCCCCCGCAGCGGCCGACGCCATTAGCCCTCTATCAACGTCAAGAAAAAGTATGGTGCATCTGCTGAAATCAACCAGCAAAGAACTAGATATTGCTCAATTTCGTAAGTTCCCAGGCTTATTGGCCAACATCCAAGTCACCTCCCAATTGCTAGCAAAATGCCTTGCCAAGACCACTCAAGGCATTGATAAAGTGTCTAACTTACAGTAGTTATCATGAAAAACTTTTTCCTTCTCACATTATTATTGGCAGCCGCAATCATGCTGAACGGCTGTGGCGATCGTGTCGAACTTCACCGGCAACTCTCTGAGCAAGAAGCGAATGAAGTCATAGCAGAATTGGCAGATAAACATATCCGCGCGCAAAAGATCCCGGCCAAAGATGGTGTGGTCGTGACGGTCAACGCAAGCGACATCGGACGCGCCGTACGCACATTGGAAGCCGCAGGCTTGCCCAGGGTGACGAGGACCACACTGGGCGCTACGTTTCGCAAGGAAGGCGTTATCTCCACGCCACTGGAAGAACGGGCGCGCTACATCTATGCCTTGTCCCAAGAGCTCGAGGCTACGCTGTCCAACATTGATGGTGTCATCGTTGCCCGTGTGCACGTGGTACTGCCAGAACGCATCGCACCAGGTGAGCCGGTCCAGCCCGCGTCTGCATCGGTATTCATAAAACACGATCCACGCCTGGATCCCGATAACATCCGAGCGCGCGTTCGCAGGATGGTGGCTAGCAGCATTCCAGGAATGGCTACGGCAATCGACAACCCGCAAAAACTCAGCGTGATATTCGTACCTGCGACCGTCTACCAGGAACAGCAACGCCTAGTGTATTTGGGACCTTTCTTGGTACCTGGCGAGGATCTTGGCTTTTGGCGGAACTGCGTAATCGTGTTTCTGCTCGGCGTGGTGGCAGCTGTGGTTGCCGCACTCTTTCTGCACCGTCGGCGTCAGCGCCCTCCACACGACTCGTCTCTGCTTAACGGATCTATCGGCCCTGCACATGACGCATAGCACCGAATACCCCATGAGTGAATACCTGGCCTGGGTTCAATGGTGGGCATTCCCTTGGCGGTATGCCGATGAAGAATGGAAGGACGGTTTGCACGGTGCGATTAACGCGCTTTCTCGGAGCAGAGGATCAGTACCGGGTGTATTCATGGGTGTGAATGCCTGCTTACCTCCTGCCCTCCAACCCACTGTGCTGCGACTAGCCCTCGCATCCAATGAACAACTCGACTTGGCGCTGACGCTCGCACACGACACGCTCAATCCTCAGGTGGCATCCCTTTTGAGTGAAAGTCATCACCAGTGGTGCAGTCGGCTATCCAAGACACTACCGCCTGCAATGCTGTCACTTGATGCCGACCCATTACAACTGCTGCATAACTGGCTCGAACCTGCTATCTGGCAACGACTCCGATTGCGCTTTCCCCGTCAGAGGGTAGATGCGGTGGAAAAGAGTCATGCCTGCCTCGAGAGCGCGAGCAGCCGATTAAGCACGCTCTGGCAAGCAGTCATTTGGCGTGTCAACGCCTCTCCAAGCCACTCTCTAGCCCCAGACTCATACGGGTAAGGAGGTCAATGATGTTATGCCGGTATGTGATTGAGTTGTCCAAGGACAAGAGTGGATTGCCACGCCCCCTGATCCCACGGGAAGAACTTGAAAATTGGAAGCAAGCAGAGCAACTCTTGAAGCACGCCAATGAACAAGCCGACGAATTGCTGAGCTTGACAGAAAAAAGATGTGAGCTATTGAGGGAGGAGGCGTCGCTGGTCGTCTGGCAACGCGCTGATGCTCAGCTCAAACGCTGGGAGCATGACCGTCAAACCATGTGTGACAACCTCGAGCAATACGCAAGTTCGATCACCAATGAGGCGATTCGGTGTTTGCTGGACGAAACGCCAGCGCCCACTAGGCTGGCGGCTCTTTTGAAACAATTGCTGACGAATCATGTCCACGAAATCAGCGCGATCCTACTCTGCCACCCAGATGATTTTGATGAAATAAAACGCCACCTCGTTGATGAGAAGACAACCATTTGGAAACTCCAAGCAGACGAAGCAATACTTCCTAAGACACTGGTATTGAAGACGGATGAGGGGGACTTTCGTATTAGCTGGAGTTCCATGCGCGCTGCTTTTTTCAAACACAGTAAAGAGTTCAGGATCGACATCTGACTCCACATATCCAGCACACTCAAAAACAAGATCGGCCCGGTCAATAAAAACACCCACAATAGAATCTCAAAGGAATTCTTATGACGCTTCCTAAGGCCCTTTCATACCAAGCATTCAAAATCGCCGACTCCGTGTATAAAAAACTTGATGCTTTCCCGGAAGGCGGTATGGAAAATGAACAGGACGCAGAACTATTCCTTAAGTTATCAATGCAAGCAACGGCGACCAATTCAATGTTCACTGAGAACCTGCGAATTGAGCAATTGTCTTTGAAAACAACTATTGAAAGTTTTCAATAACATGAAAGCGCTTATCCGTGACTGGTTAATCCATCACGAACAACAACAACTCACCGTGTTCGAAAGTGACGACACCATTATTTTGAAACGTCAAGAAACCTTCATTTTATTGGAGGTTCAGTTGACCGCGCGCCCCTTAGATAATACGACATTGCAACGCTGGCTGCGCCTAGGTGCAGCCAGCCTGAACTTCTTCCAAGGCACTCTGGTTCGAAACGCCGAGAGTGGCGAGCTTTGGCTGATGCAAACCTTGCGCAACGGTCCGAGCGAGACGGAGGTATCTGCCTGCCTTGAAACCCTGCTCAACCAACGCGACACCTGGCGCTCCACGTTCACTCGCCTTGCTCGCACACCCCAGCACCTCAAGCCCACCTCACTACGTTCACTGTCGTACTAACCAGAGAACTTCTATGAAGAATAAGACCCACAAGCGGCGCAGTTTGCGCCCAACTTCGCCTGATGCTTCGTCCCGACGAACACTTGGGTACAGCATCGCCCTGCTTTCCTGTCTGCTGGTCCCAATAGAACATGCAGTGGCGGCCATCCCCAGCGAGTGGAAAAACACCGCCTACGCCTACGAGGCCGAGCACAAACCGCTACGGGACGTACTCGACGACTTCGCCCAGACCTTTGGCACACAACTGCAAATCGAAGGTCTGCTGGAAGGCGACGTCAACGGCAAGATCCGCGCAAATACCCCACAGTCCATGCTGGATAGACTCGGGGTTGAACACCGGTTTCAGTGGTATCTCTACAACAACACCCTATTCATCAGCACGCTGGACCAGCAGGAATCCGCGCGCCTGGAAGTCTCCTCGGAAACTATTTCAGACCTCAAGCAAGCGCTGACCGATATCGGCCTGCTTGATAGCCGTTTCGGCTGGGGCGAATTGCCCGAAGACGGTGTCGTATTGGTCTCCGGCCCCAAAACCTACATCGAACAGATCAAGCAGTTCAGCAGCAAACGCCGCTCGGCGGACGAAAAGCAGAGCGTTCTCAGCTTCCCGCTCAAATTTGCCAACGCGGCAGACCGCACCGTGGATTACCGAGGTGAAAAACTCGTCGTTCCCGGCGTAGCGAGCATTTTGCGGGGACTCTTGGAACCCCGTTCCGCCTCAACGCTTTCGGGGATGAGCCAACCCACCTCATCCCAGCCATCCCCTCTGACACTCAACGCGCCTCGGCTGGGCAACCCGTTGCTGGGCCAAATGCTCGGTGCAAATGGCAACACAGGGCAGTTGGACGCCGGCCCCACAATGACCAAGCGGGCGCCGACATCCAATAGCCGCATCCGCGTCGAAGCCGATGTGCGCAATAATGCCGTGCTGATCTATGACCTGCCGGAGCGCCAGGCCATGTACCGCGAGTTGATCACCCAACTTGACGTCGCACGCAAACTGATCGAAATCGATGCGATCATTCTCGATATCGAACGGACGCAATTGCGTGAATTCGGGGTGAACTGGGGTTTCCAGAACAGTCGCTTCCGCGGCGGCGTCAACATGGCGCCTGGCACCTCGTCGCAGGTGTCGATTGAAAACCGCGATCGTTTCTACGCCGATATCCGCGCGCTGGAGGCCAAGGGACTGGCAACCATGGTCTCCAATCCTTCTGTGCTCACCCTGGAAAACCAACCGGCGGTGATCGACTTCAACCGCACCCAATACATCACCCCCGGTAGAGATTACGCAACCATTTTACCCGTCACGGTGGGCACCAGCCTCCAAGTGGTTCCCCGGGTAACGACGGGCCGAGGCGTTCACCAGATCCATTTGGCCATCGATATCGAAGACGGTAATTTCGACGAAACCAATCCCGAGCGAGACCCCAATCACCCCGACGTTCGCCGGGGCAAGGTCAGCACCCAGGCCGTGATGCAGGAGAAGCGTTCGCTGGTAGTGGGTGGCTTCCATGTCACCGACAGTTCCGACCAGCAAAAGAAGATCCCGCTGCTGGGGGATATTCCGTTGCTGGGCAAGGCGCTGTTTTCCTCGACAGAACGCCACAACAATCGACGTGAGCGCTTGTTCATCCTCACACCCCGCGTGATCGGGGACCAGGACGACCCGTCGCGCTACTTGCCACAGGACGATCAGGCCGAGTTGCAAGCGGCCCTCACACCGTTGGCCAGACGCTACTCACCGCATCAGCCGGTGATCAAACGCAGTGACATCATCACCACGCTGGCGCGCTTGGTCAGTGGAGAAGTCCCCAAGTCTTTCAGTGCGGCACCAATGCCTCTGGCGCTGAACACCTTGTGCAGCACCCGTGATTTGCTGGCGCTCAATAGCGAGCGCAGCCAGTGGTACGCCGGCCCGGAATACAACGTGGCGGTTGTGGTGTTGCGCAACCAGTTCAAACGTAATGTGCGTATCGATGAAAAGGAATGCAGCAACTCGCAGACCCTGGCGGTCACTGTCTGGCCGCGCGCCTGGCTCAAGCCGGGTGAAGAAGCCGAGGTATTTATCGCCATGCGCCCGGTGGTGAAGGATGAACACCTCAGTGTGCCCCGCCCCTCCTTGATCACTCCAGCTCAGAAGGCCACACCATGATGAACCGACTGTTGTGCGTCACCTTGATCGGCGCCGCGATGCTCTTCACCGGCTGTACGCCGACGTGCAAAGGTGATTCATGCTCACGCCCGCAATCGAGCCAAGACAAAATGGTGATCTGGTGGCCGCCGCAGATGCGCGTCGAGCCCGCCCCCTCCGGTGAGCGGGCGGATTACCAAACGGTATCACTGGAACGCTGAGGCCTCCGGAAATGCCCGACGACCCACGGCAGGTATTTTTCGACAACCTGGTGAGTGGCGCACCCGCTCACCTGCCCCTGGCGCCCGGCATCAAGGTTTGCGCACAACGCGCCGGCCAGCGACCAGGGTTGGCCCTGTGCATCGCGCGTGAGGCTTTGCAGGCCGGGCAATTGCAACGGGTGCTAGAGCGACGCTTTGAGCAGGCAGTCGCGTTCGATGGCTGCTTTATCTACCTCGACCCTCAGCATGCCCTGGTGATCTGGCATGCATTGCCGGCAACCACCAGCACGCTCGACAGAATCCTCAGCCGGATGCTGTCGCTGGCCACCCTGCAAGCCTTGGACACGTGATCAGCGTCGCTCAAGCTCGGGAAGCTCCAGGGTTTCGCGCTTGGCTTCATCATCGAGCTCACGCAGGGTTCGGTAAATCAGCGCCACGGCCTGCAAGGTTTCGCGTGGGATACCAGCGCCCAGTTTTTTCGTATAGAGCGTGCGCGCCAGCCAGACACACTGGATCACCGGCACGTCGGCCGCCTTGGCGCGGCGGATCAATGTGCGGGCTTCATCATCCGTACCTTTGCTCACCAACATCGGCAGTGGTGTCTTACCCGGACGGTAATACAGCGCGACGGCATAGTGCGTCGGGTTGACCACCAGCATGTCGGATTCCTCAAGCTTGGGCAGCTTGACCTTTGGTTCTTCCTGAGCCAACTGGTACGCCAACGAACGGCGTTGCCCTTTCACATGGGGGTCGCCCTCCATGTCCTTGTACTCTTTGACGACTTCCACTTGGGTCATACGCATGCGCTTGGCAAAAAAGTGCTTGGACAGGATCATGTCGACAAGCGCCAGCACCAGCAGCATGCCCAGGCACACGTGCAGCAGATGACGGAACAGCGCGATCAACGCCACGATGTAGCTTTGCAGGTCACTGGTGGCCAGGTTGATCAGCGTGCCCACTGCGGGCCAGATCACCACATACAGAATCAAACTGATAAGGAAGGCTTTCGCCACGCTCATCAGCAGGTTCATCAACTGCTGGGCAGAGAACATCTGCTTGACCTGACTGACGGGGTTGAGGCGATTGAAATCCATCTTCAAGGCCTCCGGCGCAAACAGCAGTCCGAACTGCATCCAACTGCTGATCAGCTTCGTGGTAATCGCGACCCCGGCCATCAACAGGGCAAATGAAAAGAACACCCCCAGCGCGTCGAACAGCACCTCCTCCAGCGCACGCGTGAAGGGCTGGTTCAGCCGTGACATCGGCAACAGCATCAATTGCTGGAAGCGTTGCAGGCTGGTCTCGGCGGTGGCCAAGGCAATTTCACTGATCGCTGTCAGCGCCAGCAGCTTTGCGACATCCTGGCTCTGGGCGACCTGGCCTTTCTTGCGTTGGTCACGCAGTTTCTTGGCGGACGCCGGGTGCTTTTTTTCGCCTGAGTCACTCATGGCACTGCGACCTTGAGCAAAACGCCCAATGAATGTTTAAGGTCGCCCAGCAGGCTTATACGCCCGACGATCAGATCCTGCAGCAGCGCAAAGTACAATAACAGGATGCCAATGCCCGCCAGGCTCTTGACCGGTGGCGCCAGGGTACTCACCTGTAACTGCTGGCTGTAGACCCCCAACAGTGCGATGCCGAACTCCAGCAACAGCAACACCGCAATAAAGGGGGCGGCATAGAGCATCATGTGGGTGAACGTATCCCCCAGCAGGCCGATAAACACATCAAAGCCGTTCGCCGCAGGCAGCGGAAACCACAGGGTGGGCGGCCAGATCAGGTAGCTGTCCCAGATCACCTGGGTCAGAGTGCCCAGGCCGAGACTGGTCATCAGCAGGAAAATCGCCAGTTGCTTGAACATATGCCCGATCGGCGTTGCATCCGGACCCAGCGAAGGGTTGAGTTGCCCGCCCGCCAAGGCACCCCGCTGGTTGTCCAGCAGCGCCCCCACTGACTCGAACATCCAGAACGGCATCGCCAGAAGCACCCCCAGTAAAATCCCCAGGGCCACCTCCTTGAGTACCAACGCAGCCAGCATGATTGCGGAGTAATCCTGGCTGGCTAATGCGGCATGAATTCCCGGTGCGGGCATCAATGCCATCACCATCACCAGGGTATGTCGCGGCATGCCCCGGATGTGTTGAAAACAGAACGCCGCCACCAGGATGCCGCAGGGGTAGATACGCGCCATGCCGATCAGCAGGCTGGGCAGGTATTCGAGATAGAGCAGCATGGGCAGGGCCTCAGTTCAGGGCCGAACGGCCGATCATTTCGAAGGTGAGGTTGATCAACTGGATCAACTCCACGCCAATCCAGCGGCCAGTCATGATCAGCGTGATACCCACGGCCACCAGCTTGATACCAAAGGGCAATGTCTGGTCCTGTACCTGCATCAATGCCTGCACGAGAGACGTCAACACCCCCACCACCACCGCCACGATCAACGGTGGCGCCGACAGCACCACCACCAACAACATGCCCTGCTTGAACAGCACGATAGGTTCCATATGGCACTCAGAGGTAGGAGAGGAACAGACTGTCGAGCAACCGAGACCAACCGGACACCATCACGAACAACAACAATTTGAGTGGCAGGGAAATAGTCATCGGCGAGACCATTTGCATGCCCAGCGACAGGAGCAGGTTGGAGACAATCAGGTCGATTACGATGAAGGGGATATAGATCAGAAAGCCGATCTCGAACCCCGCCTGCAGCTGCGATAACACGAAAGCCGGGATCACCAGGATCAAGTCTTCGCGCTGCACCTGCTCGGCCATCTGCGCAGGCCACAAGCGCTTGGAATTCTCCAACAGGTGCGTCAGCACATCCGGGTCGATGTTGCGCAGCATGAAGGCACGTAGCGGTTTGATCGCCTCACTGCCTGTCTGCAGAAGCATTTGCACGTTGCTCAAGTCCAAGGGTGAGGCTTTGACGTGTTCGGCGATTTCATACCCCACCGGGGCCATGATGAATAGCGTGGCCGCCAGCGCGATGCCATTGATGGCCATGCTGGGCGGCACCTGCTGCACACCGATGGCGTTGCGGGTGATCATCAGCACAATCACAATTTTCAGGAACGCAGTGCAGACGATCAACAGCATGGGCATCAATGACAATGCCGCCAGGAAGACCGCGAGAACTAAGGGATCCAGCCCTTGAAGGATCATCCGGCGAACATCACGCGGGACAACTGCAAGCCCAGGCGCCCGTCGACTTCCACCAACTGTCCCAGGCCGATCGGCCGGTCGCCGTAATAGAGACCCGCCATGCCGGGCGCATAACCGGCGACACCCAGTACGGCACCGGGGGCGAGGCTGCGCAACTCGCCCAGGGTGAGGTTCAGTGTTCCGCAGCGTATGTTCAACGCCATGCTCAACTCGTCGAAAGGTTCATGACCGAATACGTCCACAACGGGTTCATCTTCGTCATACCCCGAGTAGTCGGGAGCGATAAATTCTTCATCCATGGAGGTGCCCTCAATCGAAGTCAGTGTCAGACACAACGCGCCTGCGTCATCGTCAATACGCCCATGCAGCCGCTGCCTGCCAACCTGTACGTGGCCAGCGCCCTGGGCCTGGAAAAAATTCTGTTCTGGTATCAGCACATCCCCAGCCCGCAGGCCACGTACCTGTGCAATCGGTAATTGCAGGCGTCCAAGGGTCACGGCAATTGCCAGTTGAAACGACGCAGGCAACGGCGCGGCGTTGCTGCGCCACGACCCGGCATCACACAACGCGAGGAAGCTCTCGGCCGTCAGCCACAGATAGCCCATTGCCCGGGAGGCCCCCAGCGTCACGCTGAGTCGGCAACCAAACCCCTTGGGGCGCTCGACATCCAGCAGTCGCACATGGCCCATCAGTGTTTGCACCTGCGGGCTCAGGTGGTGTTGGAACAACCCCCAGAACCAGGAGTCCGGATCGTTGCCCGTCTTGGCCAAGGTCACCGGGCATTCGCCCAGCAGACTGAGCAAGGGACCAGCCTCGGCCAGCGCCAGCACCCCGCGTGCCGTTTCGAAGCACAATGACTGGCCCGCAGTGGGCGCACGACCCGGTTCGAGCCATAACTCACCACGCTGCCCCGCGACGTCGAAGGGCAAGCGCAAGCCGCGCCCGAGACGACGGCGTGCGGCAACTATGTCGCCACTGACCCGAGGCAGCGGCACTGCCGGAATCATCATGCAGCCCCGATAGAGGGAAGCAGCAGGCTGACCGTTTGCCCCAACGATTGTGTAAAGCGGTCCTCAACCTGTTGCCGCACGCCATTCAGCCAGCGCGCCGTCGCATCATCTTGTGCGTCCAGGTCGATACTCCAGGCGTTCTGTTCACGGCGCACACTGGCGTTGATCCGCCCCAGGCGAGGCAAGTACAACACCGCCTGCAGCGGCCACTGCGACGCGGCCTGCAGGCGAGGTACCAGTTGCTCGGCCAGCGCCTCGATCATCGCCGCAGCGCCCGACGCCTTGGTTCCCGATAGCTGAGGCCCTGCCCCAGAGCCCTCCCCCTCATCCGCCCACAACTGGGAAAACAATCGCGTCAGCTCTGCAGGCAGGACGCCCACCATTGCGGGCTCTCGCTCCTCTCGTCTGTCACGCGGGCGTGGACGCTCGGCGGGTTTATCTGAAACCTGGGCCATGTCGGCTCCTGCGCCAGTAAAAGAGATAACTCCTGAAGTTTTTCCACCTGTCGCAGGCAGGCGGTGACCTGCATTTGGGCTCTGCCGACGCAGGTCTGTCGTTCTTCCTGCTGGCCCTGCAAGGCTTCCAATTGCCCCATGCCCCGCCGGGTATTGGCCGATAAGGAACGTTCCTGCGCGCCCCAGGACTTCAGCGCCTGCAGGTTCAATACCTGGCCCTGGTGCTCACTGAGCAACTGGGCGCTTCGTTCAGCCTCATCACGCCGGATCTGCTCAAGTGCAGCCTCGGCCTGGCGGATATTGGCAAGCAGGGCCTGCTGGGCCCGCCTCGCCTCACGCAAGGCACGCTCAGCCCGGTCTGCCCGGTGCCGGCGCAGGCGGCGCAGTGTCTCGACTTCGCCGAGCAGCCCATCAGAATGGGACATAGGCCGTCAGCTCCTTGAGTTGCTCAAGCGTCGTCGCCATCGGCGCAGGCTCGCGCAAGTCCTGGCGCAGGAAATTATCCACCGCCTGGCGACTGTCCACCGCCAGGTCGGTCAAGGCATCGCTGCCGGGCTGGTATTCCCCCAGCTTGAGCATCAGTTCGATCTGCTGATAGGCCGACAACAAGCGTCGCAACGCCGTGCCCGCCTGGATATCCACAGGCTCGGCGACGTTGCTCAGGATCCGCGAGAGGCTCGCCAGCACATCCACGGCGGGATAGTGCCCACGCTCCGCCAACTTGCGAGACAACACGATGTGGCCGTCGAGCAACGAGCGCACTTCATCGGCCACTGGATCGTTCATGGAGTCCTGCTCGATCAACACGGTGTAGATCGCCGTGATCACCCCCTCACGGGTCAACCCGGCGCGCTCTACAAGGCGCGGCAGCAGGCTGTACACAGAAGGCGGCAGGCCACCGCGGCCGAGAGGTTCGCCGGCAGCCAGGCCGATCTCGCGTTGGGCCCTGGCGAATCGGGTGAGGGAGTCGATCAGCAGCAGCACTCGCTTGCCCTCACGCCGAAAACCCTCAGCCAATGCCGTGGCCGTAAAGGCTGCACGGGCTCGCTCCATGCTGGAACGGTCGGACGTGGCGCACACCAGTACGGCCTTGGAACGCAGTTGCTCATCGAGTTCATGATCGAGGAATTCACGCAGTTCCCGACCCCGCTCGCCGATCAGGCCGAACACGATGACATCGCACTCCACGTTACGAGCGATCTCGGCCAACAAGGTGGTCTTGCCGCAACCGGCCCCGGCGAACAGGCCCACGCGCTGGCCTTCACCCAGCGTCAACAGGCCATCGATCGAACGCACGCCGGTGGCTAACGCGCGGTTGATGCGCGGTCGATCAGTCGGCAACGGCGCCTCACACAACACGGCGCTGGAGTCCGGCGAGTCAGCCTCGACAAACGCACTCGGACCTTCTCCCGTGATCGGTCGCCCGAAGCCGTCCAGCACCTGGCCCAGCAAAGCCTCGCTGACCTGCACCCGATGCGAGACCCCAAGACGCTCCACCCCCGCGCCCACCTGCACGCCTTCCAGATTGCCCAGGGCGCTGAGCACCGCGTCCTGCTGATCAAAACCGATGATCTCGGCCAGCATGTAGTCGCCCTGCTTTTTCTCGACCCGACACAGATCACCAATACGCGCTTGAGGCAGCCGACACTGCAACAACATGCCATTGACGCGCTGGATGCGCCCCCGCATGGTCACCGGTGCGAAGGTGGCCAGCGATTGGACCTGGCGTTGCTGCCAGGCTTCCAGGCGTGCTTGCAGTTCCGCACTCACCAGCGCACCTCATAGCGCTGTACGCCATCGAACACCACCTTGCTGTTGTCGATCAGCACCAGGCGCAGGCCGTCGACTTCATCCCCGACAAACAGGCGGCTGCCCTCCTCCAGGACCACGTGACCATTGGGCCCGCCCACGATCTGCACAATCTTGAACGGCAACGTCCCATCGCGTGCGCGCACACGGCTGATCACCGGCACGGCGCTGTCGAACTGCTCGCCAAAACGGCTGAGCATGCGTGCGACCAGCTCAACATCATCCTGTGAGACGTCCCCACTGAGCGCGACCTGCCCATTGATCACTTGCAAACTGACGCGCTGGTTCAATTCACGTTCGCCGAGCATCTTCAACAACTGCTGGCGGACCTCAAACGGTGAGGCCAGTTCGTGCTTTTGCACCACAGGCGGCATCAGCGAGGCCTGGGCCTCAGGCTTCCCGGTGGACGCCATGCCCACCACAATGAAGATCACCGTCACCACCAGCACCAGCGTAATCAGACGCTTCTGCTGAGCGTGCGAAATGGCCGACAACTTAAGCACCGGCACCGGCTCACTGACCCGTGGCGACACCTCCGGTGCAGAGGCTGCAGCCTGGGGCCAGGGCTCATCGGCCAACGTGACGCACAACCGTACGTTGCCCACCAAAAACGTGGCGTTCAGCGCCAGATGCGCAATCTGCGCCAGCACCTGACCCTCTGCATCCTCCAGCAACCCGGCCTCAGCCTGCACCGACCAGTTCGAGTCGATGAGTCGCAGCCGGGCATGCTGCTCGGCGACGCCTGGATCGCTTAGCACCAGGTCAGCATCGGCGTGGGCACCGATGCTCCACTGCTCTCCGAACAAGGGCAGCGCAGCCCCCTGATGCCGCCCATCAAGCACTCGCAATTCAAACATCAGCGAGCCCTCCAGGCCTGACATAGCCAAGTCTTCATGCCACTGCACCACGCATCAACTCGTCCTGGGCCAGGTCGAAGCGCCCCAGCACCTTGACCTTGGAAGAGCTGCCCAGCTCAGCGAAGGACAGCACCGGCACGTGGTTGAACTCCTCCAGCAACAGCGTGCGCAGCGGGCTGCGCAAGTCCTGTGCGACCAGCATCACGCTCTTGAGTTTGGGGCGAACGGGAAAGGCTTGATTGAGCAGGCTGACCAACGCCGCGCTGTGTTCGTCATCGAGGGCGAAGAACACCCCGGTCTGGGTCTGGCGCAGCGCCTCACGCAGGATGTTTTCAGTGTGCGGCGACAGCAACCAGGCATGCAGGCCGTCAGCTTCGCTGTACTGGTGGTAGATCTGTGCCTTGAGCGCAATGCGCGCGTAGTCGGCGAGCGCGTCCGGCTCGCGTTCATGCTGGCCGTACTCGATCAGCGACTCAACGATCAGCCGTACGGCGCGCAACGGCACACCCTCGCTGGCCAGGCGTTGCAGTACTGCCGAAAAACGCGACAGTGGCATGATCCGCTGCAGTTCCTGGACCAGTTCCGGTTGGTTGTGCTCCAGCCAACTGAGGATCGACTTGCTCTCCTGGATCCCCAGGAACTGCGGCCCGCTGAGCATCATCGCCTGCTTCATGCGCTCAACGATCAGGCTCGCCGAGGTGAAGCGCTCCAACTGCGGGTCATCGAGCAGCGGATCATCCGGTGCCAGCCATAGCCAATCCTGTTCATCGCGCTCCACCAATCCTGGAATGGCATGTGCCGGCTCAACCGTCAGCGCTTTACGCTCCACCGCCACATGGCTGACCACCGATGCCTTGACCATGGGCACTTCGTGGACACAGAAGCGCATTTCGTCGTCGTCCAGTGAGTCGTCGAGTTCCACCTCGAACGGTGGCAGCGTCAAGCCGATATTGGCGACCAGTGCATTTCGGGCCTGGCGGATCGAGTGAACAAGATCCGTCACCTCAGGCGTCCCCCGTAGCACCGGGGAGAATTGCAGCAAGTAGGGCCTCGACGGATCAAACCCACGCAAGTCCTCACGCCCGTTCTCTTCAGGACGCACCGTTTCGGCGGTTTCTGCAGCAGGTTGCTCCTGCCGTTGACGCTGGCGCATCAGGTAGTACCCCAGGCTGCCAGTGACCAGCGCGATGAGGATAAACACTCCAGTGGGCATGCCGGGTACCGCGGCAAAGGCGAGCATACCCACCGAGGCGATCATCCAACTCTTGGGCTCGCTGGTCATTTGCCGGGCAATTTCGGCGCCCATGTTGCTGGCGCCCTTGCGTCCGTCCGGCGCCACACGGGTGATGATCATGCCGGCGGTGAGGGAAATAAGCAGCGCCGGGATCTGGGCGATCAGGCCGTCGCCGATGGTCAATACCGAGTACAGCGTAATGGACTCGGAAGCACTCAAGCCGTGCTGAAACATGCCGGAGGAAAAACCACCCAGCAAGTTCACCACAACGATGATCAGGCCCGCGATGGCGTCGCCTTTGACGAACTTCATGGCCCCGTCCATGGCCCCGAACAGTTGGCTCTCTCGGGACAATTGCTCCCGTTTGTCCCGCGCTTGCATGCCGTCAATCAAGCCAGCCCGCAAGTCGCTGTCGATGGACATCTGCTTGCCGGGCATCGCATCCAGGCTGAAACGCGCGGCCACTTCGGCCACCCGCTCCGAGCCCTTGGTGATGACCAGGAAGTTGACCAGGGTCAGGATCAGGAAGATCACCATCCCCACGGCGAGGTTGCCACCAACCACAAAGTTGCCGAAGGCCTCGACGATGTCTCCGGCGTCCTGCTCCAGCAGGATCAGGCGTGTCGTGGCAATCGACAGAGACAGGCGAAACATGGTGGTCAACAGCAGGATCGACGGGAACGAAGAGAACGCCAGGGGGCCTGGCAGGTACAACGCCAACACGATCAACAGGCATGAGATGCAGATGTTGAGCGCGATCAGGATGTCCACCAGCCAAGTGGGCAGCGGTACGATAAAAATGAACACGATGGCCATCACCACCACGGCGCCCAGCACTTCTGCGCGTTGCGCGACCTTGAGCAGAAAACCGTTGATGGCCGAAAGCGCTGTCACGCCATGACCCCCAGCTCACCGGGAAAACGCGCGGGGCCACGCGTCATCCGGTCCAGCTCACCGATCACCGCCAGAAAGCCACGCAAGGTTTCTTCGCGTACCCGACCGTCGAGCCATATCGCCAAAGGCAATTGCTGGAATAACGGGTAAAGGGAATTCAGGGCCACTAATTGCTGGAGTTTCGACGCGCTCCCTAAATCGCTGCCTAACCGTAGGATTTCGCTAGCCGAAATGCCACTCCCGGCAACCACCAGCAGGCGCTGGAGCAGGCTCAAGGCGTCGTGATCACTACCCAGGCGGTGCAGCAGCGCGTGACAACCGGACAACACCCCGCTGAGCCGCATACAGCTCTGCAGGCCCTGCAGCAAAGTGAGCAACAGAGGTGAGGGTCTCATTGGCCTCTCGGCAGCAATATCATTCGCCAAAACCTTTTGCATCACCTTGATCCCGCTGGTGAACGCTTCACCGCCGTACAGACCCAACAGGGACTGCATCATCGTCGCCAACGATTGGCGCGCGACCACATTGGAGTAATAGAGCGTTCGCAGCACGCCCAACTCCTTTGGGTCTACCTCGCCTTTCTGCAGCGCGGCAGCGACTTTCAGGCCTACTTGGATCTCTCCTTCGAAGCGAACCTCCAGCCTGGCCATTGCATCGCGTGCCAAGACCGCTTCGGACGGACGCGACTCAGTCTCAGCCTGGTCCCGCACATTTTTGAGCACCAAAAACGCGCGTGCGGGATCGCCCTCAAAGATCTCCAGCAACTTCCCAACGTCTGCCCGCTGCCGCAATGCTTCCCGGACCATCAGCGACACCAATGCCAGCGTCTTCTTGACCGGATGGCCCAACTGACGATACAGGGCGTCGAGATGCTTGATCTCAAGCACGCGCAGGTTCAACTTCCGCTCGCCCAGCGGTCGGCTGTTGGCGTCCACTTCCTGATTGAACAAAAGCGCAAGTTCGTCCACGCCGTTTGTCGGGGCTGGCGTGGAGGTCTGGTTGACAGCGGGCTCATCCGGGCGCTGGACCGTTTGCACATCGGGGGAGGATTCGACTTTCATGGACAGACCTGAACAGGAAGAGTGTTTCCCTGTGTGGCAAGGCCAGCGCAAATGGTTCCAAAAAGTCAGATCACACGAAAAGTTTGAAAAGACTTGCACAGACCTTCAAGGCTCTATGCAAAGGGCTGCACGAAAAAATACATTTCAAAAAAAATTATCGATATAAATCAGAAAGTTATGAAAATTATTTTCTTGGCATAGCCAGTGCAAAAGGGGTTCCCGTCGACACCTTTTCGACTGCGTCTACACCAAGGAAACATTCATGAATATCCCTATTGAAGCTTTAGCGCACCTCGTTGGCAGCTCGCCTCAATTCATGCTTCACCTGACAGACGACCAGCAAAAAAAACTGCGGCGCTTCATTCATAAGCGCGTACTCAACCCGGAAGATGCGGATGATCTTCTGCAATTGACTTACCTGGAAGCCTGGCGCAACCGAGAGCGTTTCAGCGGTAATGCCACGCTCAGTACGTGGATGTGCGGTATCGCGCAAAACCTGATCCGCAATCACTTCAGGCGCTTGTACGCCAAGCCCGTGCATTGCGAGTTTGATGAGTCGCTCTGGCACGGCCAGGAGGACAACCACAATCTGGATTGGGAGTTTGAGGTCAACCGTCGCCTGGAAAAAACCCTGAGCGCTATCGATCATCTGCCGACGGAAATGCGCAAGACGCTGTACGCCTCACTGGAAACCGACGGCAGCTATCAGGACACCGCCGACGCGCTGGACATTCCTATCGGCACCGTGCGCTCACGCCTGTCACGGGCCCGCGAGCAGCTCAAACGCGCCACGCACAGTCCGAAACTCCCTTAGCATCAGTGCACGCGTTGAGCGGCAGGGATATCTGCTCAACGCGATCACATTTTGCGGGGCCTCGGCAGGGCGAATACTGATCCACTCGTCGCCAGATCCGCTGATTTCGCTTAAACAGTTGAAAGCGTAGATAAAAATTCAAAATAAATACTTGACGCATTCCCGTTCTACGCGAATAATGCGCGCCACTTGGCTACATAGCTCAGTTGGTTAGAGCATAGCATTCATAATGCTGGGGTCCGGGGTTCAAGTCCCTGTGTAGCCACCAAGTACCGATTTATAGAGATCCAAGGATGTCTATAAATTACCTCAAGAAGCCCGCCTCGTGCGGGCTTTCTTGTATCTGGACGTCCAAGCTGGTCCACCTACATCCTTCACATCTTGTATGCCTCCATGTATGCTTCAATAAAAATTGAACTGGAGGCATACACGAGTGAAACGCAGCGATATTAAACGCCGTCCTCTCTCCGATACCGCACTAGTCAATCTCGCTCCCGAAGCGGGGGCCTACCGTGAGCTAGACAGCTCGGGGCTGTATTTCAGAGTAAAGCCTAACGGGCAGAAGTCGTGGGAGTTGCGCTATAAGAAGCCCGACGGCAAATGGTCGTGGCTCGGGCTTGGCGGTTACCCAGAAGTCAGCGGCGCCCTTGCTCGGCAAAAAGCTGCTGAATTGAGATCGGATGCAGCAGAAGGCAAAAATCCGATAGCCTCCAAGAAAGCTAGAAAAGCTGCGGAGATAGCAGCAACAAACGAAACCTTTGAAGTCTTGGCTCGTGAATGGCATACGTCTCGCTTGGCTGGCTGGGATGTCGGCACAGCAAAAAGAGTCCTTGGAGCCTTGGAACGCCACGTGTTCCCTCTTGTCGGAAAACGTCCTTATGTCTCCATCATGTCGATGGAATGGATGGAGCTTTTGAGAGGGCTCGAACGTCAGGGAATCCTCGAGCAGATGAGTCGCGTGAGGGCTTACTGCAAAGACATCTACGACCTGGCTCGCGTAACCGGCAGGGCGATGAACAACCCCTTAGAGGGGGTTCATAAATTTCTGTCATCGGGAAAGGCCGAGAACTACGCCCATGTCTCCCTGGAAGAACTTCCCGCACTGCTCAGAGCAATACGATCATACCCACACGCCAGGGATATCCAGCTTGGCCTCCAACTGCTTACTCTCATGGCTGTCCGCCCCAGCGAGCTTCGAGAGGCATACTGGGCTGAGTTCGACTTTGACAAACGGCTTTGGACCATCCCCGTTGAACGCAAAGGCCGTAAAAAAGGGCGTGAACACCTTGTACCACTCTGCAAGCAGGCACTAAGCGCTCTTACTGAACTAAGGAAAATCACGGGAGCGTACCCATTGCTGTTCCCTGGTCGAAGTGATCGAACCAAGCCTCGCAGCGATACCGTTTTTCTGATGGCGCTAAGGCGCCTTGGTTACGAAGGACGACAGACCGGACATGGCTTCCGTCATATTGCAAGCACCGTACTCAACGAGCACGGTTTTCCAGCGGACCACATTGAAGCCCAGCTCAGTCACAAGCCGTCAGGTGTCCGAGGGATCTATAACAAGGCTCAGTACCTGGAGCAACGTACGACAATGATGCAGTGGTACGCCGATTATCTTGACGGGCTTGAACAGGAAATATCAGAGCCGTATAAAACTACGGCCTCTTAGCTTCTTGCCCAGTGAAGAGAGTCCGCAGAGCGTCCTGATAGGCTTAGCTTGAAGTCGACCATTTAGGTTGCGGGATGCCACAGCTTGGTGAGCATTTATCCAAATTGAGCTGACTGTCAGCTTTAATACTTTCACACCGCCTACGAATTAGCGCTGTTGTTAACTCGTAATAGTAGACGGTAGCTGGAGCTGAGCATCGCAGGTAGTGCTTCAGAAACCATCTCACGTGCTTTTCTCTCCAGGACCAGGGCGTCGCGCAACCCCAACGCTCACGAATCGCCTCGTGCATCCTTTCTGCTTGCCTGATGTGCCGCTGCCGCGTGGCATGCGCACCTTTAAGCAGAGGGCTCAAAAACAACTCCATATCGAACTCGGACTTCATCGATGACCTCCGATGTAGGCACTCACAACGTCGATGCGGTTATGCCCCAACTCGTGGCTGATCTGCTGGCGTGCACACTGATCGAGTGCTCGATCCTCTCGATGACAACGACCGCCATTGATGGGCGCGGAGAAGCCGGTCAGTTGCTCATAGCGCTCACAGGCGTAAGCCGCCCGCAGCTCATGAAAACCTTTCAATCCATGCTCATGCAGAATGTCCCGTGCCGGTCGCACAACTACCTGCATAAAGTCTTTGTAGCTTTCGTCGGGCGCCAACAAATTCCGGCTGCCATTGGGTGAGTTCGCGCTGGCCCAATCCAGGGCATCGCGAACTTGATCCGTTACCGTAATCCAGCGCGGTGCCGATGCGCCTGATCGACCGCCTTTGGTGCCATCCTGGATGTTGATCTTGCCCAGTTGCCGACCCTCACGTTGCAGTCGGGGCAGATCGGCCAGGATCGCTTCGCGCAGGCGCATACCAGTCTCACGGGCGAGGAGCACAATGGCACTCACCCTCGATTGCTGACGATCTGACAGAGTCCGCGCGATCAACTCGACCTGCGCACGGTCTTGGCCTTGCGGAGCCTCACTACGCACGCTTGAGCGCTGCAAGCCAAGCGCCTTACTCGGACTCGGGATTTTGACGTACTGATCACCGCGCAGCGCGGCCATCGTTCGGTTCACGCTGGACAGTCGGTTCTGCGCGGTGGCAATGCCGACGTTGCCCTGATCAACCTGCTCCCGCACGTGGACGGCGTACCGCATGAGGATCTCGCGGTCTATCTGGCGCGCGTCGTTGACCCTCGGCCCTTCATCGGATCGACACCAATGCACGAACGCCTGCCAGCGATCACTATGGGCTTTGACGGTAGCAAAATGGCCGTCGCCAAACAGGTCTTTCAGTGCTTGCGGTCCAGCATAGCTAAGCTGGCGACCGAAGCCGAAATTGCGCCCCGCTCGCTTACCGACCCGAGCCATTTTTCTGTTCCTGATCGACTGCCGCGAGATCATGCAAAAGGGCTCGCCAGTGCGCACTTACAATCGCGAACTGAGCCCAATCAGTCGGGCGAAAACACAGCGTGTTGTCAGTGACGTAGAGATGCACGCCCTGCTCTTTCAACAACTGAATGATGGCTGTCGTCGAGGTGATAGTTTTACGGGTGGTGGCGACACCGGCGACAGCGGCGACATCCCTTGCCCTGCTTGGCTTTGAGCGTGGCGACAAAGTGGCGACAGTAGCGGCGACAAATTGCGCTTTCGGCTCCTTTTCGCGCTGAGCCAGATGGTTGCGCAGCGCTTCATCAAGATTGAACATGGCGCACCTCGAAGGTGTGGCCGTCGGTGATGAGCCACTGATGATCAATCAACTCGACCAGCAGCTTGGCGGCATGACGACTGCTCTTGCGGGCAAAGCGGGGACCGTTGCGATTCAATTCACGAATACTGAAACGCTTCCAATCTTTGACCTGTAGCCATCGCAGCAGCCGGTCTGCCTCCTCTTTTACTCGACACACTGGCTCCTGCTCAGTCAGGCGCTGGATCTCGGTGAGGTAGTAGCCGACTAAAGCGGAGGCACGCTGGATATGGTCGACCTCCACGGCGCTGCTCTCCTCCACAACTGCAAGAATGCCGGCGACGCGCAGCAGGTTATCGGCGGCCTTTGATCCGCTGGGCCGTACGCTGGCCAGCTCGCCAAACTCCCCCAGCTGAGCTTCGATAGCATCATGCAAATCAATCCAGCGACGGCGGGCCAACGGACTGAGGGTCAGCGGTGACAGCTGCAGAGCACCGTCAGCGGAAAGTGACCAAGGCTTATGAAACAGGGCCGAAAGGCGGTGGTGATATCGCTTTAGGACGGCGTCTTTCGACAAGTCGACAGCCTGATAGCTACGTTGTCCAGCCAGGCTGGTGGGCCAGGTCATCAGGCAGCGTCCGAGGATGCCTTGCCCCTGGAGCAACGGATCACTTAGTAACTGTATGGCCAAGTACGGTTGCAACATCAGGTGCAGGCTCACGCGTCGGTCATAGGCTCGCAGGCTTTCACCTGCCATGGAGCGCGCGCGATCTATCGGACTGCCATCCCAGAGTGACGACAAGGTTGTTACCGCTTTCAAGCGGTTATCCCGACTCATGGTGCTGCTACCGAGGAATTGTCCACCCTCATCACAGAACAGCCCCATGCTAGGCAGGTCATGACAAAGCCCCTTCACTAGGGCCTCGATAGTCGGGTCCGTGGTGATCAGCCGAGGGGCTGAGGGCTCCGCTTCGAGTGACATTCCGTTCGCGGACTCAGGATCGGCAGGCTTGATACGCTGCGCCTGTCGCTGTGCGGCACGGTACCGGGTAAGTTGTTCGCGATAGCGCTGCCACTGCTCACGCTCCCATTGCCGTGCTGGCAGCAATGCACATCGATCTGCCGCCGTTTTACGATCCCCTGACGCGGCCACCGTGATCAGGTACAGCGACAGCGGATAACTGCGCCCGTCGAGCTGTAAGCCCGCATGACCTTGAGTGGCCAGAGCCGAGGCAGCCAACATCGATTGTGCGGCCAGTGCTTGGGGCACGCCGATGACCTCGGCCATGCGCTCTACCGCAGGCCCAAGAATTCCACCCAGTGCCTGCACCGGATAAGCCTGGGCGACGGGATTCGACTCAATCAGCGGTCGAGGTCGTCGTGGTTGTTCAAGCTTCGGATCTAACTGCTGCATGGGCCCTCTCCTCGTTCATTGCTGGTTGCCCTCACGTAGTCCCGCCACGGATGTTGAGTGTTATCAGGGATCAAGGCCCCTGCGGCCTGTGAGGTGTTCACTGACGCGGAACGCACGGCTCCTTACGACCGGGAGCGAGGGCATAAACCCATGAATCTGGCCTCCTTAGACGCATCCGAAGATGCGGGCGGGTGGAGGCTGTGCCGACTGACGAGTTCGGCACCTAGAGATCCTGGGTGAGAGAAGGCAACAACATCGACATCTGGCGCATGCCTGACTGTCAGTCAGGTGCAGCCTTTCCATAGGTTGCGGCACCAGTGGCTGTGTCGTTGTGGATGGCGACGAATCGGATTTGTCAGGCCGATTGTCACGAGGAGAGTTGCGGCAATGCCTTGTACGACGTGGCTTGCAGCAGTGGTACGAGCGCCCGTCTCTTTCCAGGAGAAAGAGACGGGCGCAGTCTGGCGCAGCGAGGTGTGCAGAGAGGTGAGGTTGCTGCAGCGCAGCGAGGTAGGTCCATCGTCTGCCGCAGTGGACAGATCAGTCGAGTAGGCATCCATCACTCTTGGGGAGTGACCGTGCGAACCGCCGGACGCTAATCGCACTTGGGGAAGAACCATCACGCAAGTGGCGTAGCCTTGAAGGTTCTGGCTACCTGGGCAGGTGCTGTCAACGACAGCGATCCATGCGCCAATTTTTATACCCACTCGAAAAGACGGTCAAGCGTCACGGCCAAAGCGTGCAAAAAGTGGCGACTGTCGCCACTTTTGTCGCCACGCTGCAGGGCATGTCCGACGTGGGTTGTCGCCGGTGTCGCCGGTGTCGCCACTGCTCTAGCCATGACCACGGCAAGATCCGTTCTTACAATGTGGCTGCGGATTGCATGACTATCCGGACACCCATTCCACCGACATCTGGAC